>JBBSUU010000420.1:0-3328 GCA_038234115.1 Mycobacteriales bacterium | reverse complement strand
TCTGCTGCCGGTGTGTTCGTCGCGCCGGAAGCCGAGGACGTCGACGTCACCATCGACAACAATGACCTGCGGATCGATGTGTTCCGTTCGTCCGGACCGGGTGGCCAGTCGGTCAACACCACCGACTCCGCGGTGCGGATCACCCATATTCCGACCGGCATCGTGGTCTCCTGTCAGAACGAGAAGTCGCAACTGCAGAACAAGGAGCAGGCCATGCGGATTCTGCGGTCCCGTCTCCTGGTGGCAGCCCGCGAGGAAGCCGATGCCGCCGCCGCCGACGCTCGCCGCTCCCAGGTTCGCACCGTCGACCGTTCCGAACGTATTCGCACCTACAATTTTCCGGAGAACCGCATTGCCGACCACCGGGTCGGCTACAAGGCCTACAACCTGGATGCAGTTCTGGGTGGAGACCTGGACGCCGTACTGGACGCCCTGGAAAACGCCGACCGCGCCGAACGCCTAGCAGGGACGAGCTGAGATATGGCCAGAGAATCCCTCCGGGTGGCAATCATGGCCGCCACCCAGGTACTGACCGATGCCGGTGTGCCATCACCCAAGGTTGACGCCGAATTGTTGGCTTCCCATCTCCTGGGTGTCGAGCGAACCAGATTGGGGCTGACCCCGCTTGTCGAAGGTGAGTGGGTGGAGCAATATCGCCAGCTCATATCCCAACGCGCTCAACGGATTCCGCTCCAGCATCTGACCGGCGAGGCCTATCTGGGCTCGATCACCCTTCAGGTGGGGCCGGGGGTGTTCATCCCGCGGCCGGAAACCGAGGTGTTACTGGCCTGGGCGCTGGACGCGATCGCTGATATCGCAAATCCGACGGTGGTCGATTTGTGTTCCGGAACCGGCGCCATCGCATTGGCCATTTCCGCAGCACGACCGGATGCCACCGTCTACGCGGTGGAACGTGCGCCCGGCGCGTTGGCCTGGGCGCGACGCAATGCCGACCTGCACGTGTCGGCGGGCAACACCGCGATCCACATCCGAGGCGGCGATTTTACCGACCAACGTCTGCTCTCGGATCTGGACGGGTTGGCCGATCTGGTCACCGCGAATCCGCCGTACGTACCCGAGGGCACCGTGGTGGATCCGGAAGTGGCAGACCACGATCCTCGTGAGGCCGTTTTTGCCGGCCCGGACGGCCTTGCTGTGATTCGGCCGATGATTACGGTAGCGGCCGGTTTGCTCAAACCGGGTGGTCATCTGGCCATCGAACATGACGACACCCACGGGACTTCGGTCCCGGCCCTGCTTGCCGGTCGTCGAGTGCTGGCCGATGTGCAGGAGCATGTGGATCTGGCAGGTCGTCCACGGTTTGTCACCGCCGAGCGCGTTCGGTTACAGCGCTAGCGCCCAAGGGAAAAGAATGAGGATCCTGTTGTGACTGTGTTCGACTGTCTTGACCCGGTAACCCGCCGGGACGGCCTGGACGCGGCGATTACCGCCGCTCGGGGCGGCCGGCTGGTGGTTCTGCCCACCGACACCGTTTACGGTCTCGGCGCCGATGCCTTCAGCCCGCAGGCGGTTCGGGACCTGCTGGCCGCCAAGGGGCGCGGGCCGGATATGCCGGTTCCGGTTCTGGTCGGATCCTGGGCCACCCTGGACGGGCTGGTGATGGCGGTGTCCCCGACGGCCCGCAAACTCATCGAAGCGTTCTGGCCGGGCGGGCTCTCGCTCATCGTGGAACATGCGCCGTCGTTGTCCTGGAATCTGGGCGATACCCGCAACACCGTGATGGTGCGGATGCCGCTGCAACCGGTGGCTCTGGAACTACTGCGCGCGGTGGGGCCGATGGCTGTCTCCAGCGCCAACATCAGCGGCTCCCCGCCCGCCACCACGGTGGCGCAGGCGCAGGCGCAGCTCGGCGGTTCCGTCGGCGTGTATCTCGATGGGGGACCGGCAACCATCGGAATTGCCTCCACCATCGTCGATCTCACCGGTGAGGTGCCGATAGTGCGGCGTGCGGGCGCAGTAAGTTTGGAACGACTCCGCGAAGTGGCTCCCGAAATTCAATCAACCTGAGGAAAAGGGGCCGGACTGTCTTCGGGCATGGAAGACATCCGGCCGCACCTGCCGAACTCGTCCTGGCGATAGATCACCTCCGGCGTGGAGGCCTGCCCTGCGGTCCGATCATGCTGGTGGTCCTGCTTACAGATCAAGATGCATCTGCTACTTCATCAGATGCATGACACGGCACTCCGGTTCCGAATCAGCAGGGAGTTTTTTCCGGCTACCCTGGCTTGGTGACCAATGCGATTCCGATGCGTGAATATGCGCTTGTTTTCGCCACCGCAGTAGCTATCACTTTTGTGATCACCGGCATCATCAGAATCTTCGCCCGCAAAATAGGCGCCGTTACCCCGATCCGTGATCGTGATGTCCACTCGGTGCCCACCCCGCGTCTCGGCGGTGTGGCCGTCTACCTGGGGGTGGCCGCGGCCCTGTTGATGGCATTCAACCTGCCGGCGTTGTCCGGGGCGTTCGAAAACTCGACCGAGATACTCGGCGTGCTGGTGGCCGGTGGGGTAATTTGCCTGGTCGGTGCCCTGGATGACCGGTTCGACCTGGATGCCATCACCAAACTCGCCGGGCAGGTACTGGCCGCCGGTCTACTGGTGTTGTTCGGCGTGCAATGGCTTATCTTCCAACTCCCGACCTCCGGCCCGGACGGGGTAACAACCTTCGTCGTCGGACGCCAGGAACAGGTGATCATCACGGTGCTGCTCACGGTCCTGCTGATCAATGCGATGAACTTCATCGACGGATTGGACGGGCTGCTGGCCGGCGTCGCCGTGATTACCGCCGGGGCCACGTTTCTATTTTCCGTCCACCAATTTTCTGAGACCGGCCAACAGGCAGTGGCGGCCCAGCCACCCCTGCTGGTGGCCGCGCTGGCCGGTGCCTGCCTCGGATTTCTGCCGCACAACTTCTTTCCGGCCAAGATCTTCATGGGCGACTCCGGCGCCATGTTTATCGGTTTGTTGATGGCAGCTTCCATCAGTAGCGCCTCCTTCAAAATCGATCCCAATGTATTCGGCGCGAGGACCACCATCGGACTGCTGGCGCCGCTGATCGTCGCCCTGGCGGTGGTGTTCATCCCGGTGCTGGATTTCCTGCTGGCCGTCATTCGGCGAACCCTCGCCGGGAAGAGCCCACTGTCGGCCGACAAACGTCACCTACATCACCGCATGTTGGCGATGGGCCACACCCATCGGCAGGCGGTGTTGATCTTCTACATGTGGGCCCTGGTGGTGGCCGGCGGCGCTGTCGCACTCTCGCTGGTCGCCACCTGGCAGGAGATGATCTACCCGTGGTTGGCCGC
>JBBSUU010000419.1:0-3344 GCA_038234115.1 Mycobacteriales bacterium | reverse complement strand
TGGCCGCTGGTGCCGGAACTCGGATGAAATCCAGTCTCCCCAAGGTGATGCACCCGATTGCCGGCCATCCACTGGTGTGGCATGCGCTCCAAGCCGCCCGCGCCTTGAATCCGGCACATCTTGTGACCGTGATCGGGCATGGGCGTGAGGTGGTTGGTGGTTACCTCACCGGCGCCGCGCCGGACGCCGTGACCGCCATTCAGGACGAGCAGTTGGGGACCGGGCACGCGGTGGCCTGCGCGCTGGACGTCACCGGCCGTCTTACCGGCACCGTGGTCGTTACCTACGGGGATGTACCGCTGCTTCGCGGCGAAACTCTGGCCGCCTTGGCCGCAGCGCACACCGCCAGCGGAAACGCGGTGACCGTGCTGTCCGCAATGGTCTCCGACCCGACCGGTTACGGCCGAATCGTGCGGGATGCCGACGGTGAACTGCTGGCGATCGTCGAGCAGAAAGATGCTGACGAGCAACAGCTTGCGATCCGGGAAATCAATTCCGGTGTCTACGCCTTTGATGCGAAGGTGCTGGCAAACGGTCTGTCCAGGCTGACCGTGGCCAACAATTCCGGCGAGCGGTACTTGACCGATGTGGTTGGTATCGCCAGGTCCGACGGCAATCGAGTGGGCGCTCTGATCGCCGACGACGCCGTCGAAACCGAAGGGGTCAACGATCGGGTCCAACTGGCCGAAATGGCGCGCCAGCTCAACGCTCGCCTGATCCGTCGAGCGCAGCTCGCCGGCGCCACCATTCAAGATCCCCTCACCACGTGGATCCACGCCGACGTCACGATCGGCGCGGATACAGAAATCCGGCCGAACACCCATCTGCTGGCCGGCACCATCATCGGGTCGGGCTGCGTTATCGGACCCGACACCACGCTCTCCGCCTGCACCGTCGGTGATGGGGCTGAGGTAATCCGGACACATGCCCTCGAAGCGTGGATCGGCGCCAGGGCCACCGTTGGTCCGTTCTCGTTCCTGCGCCCGGGGACACGTCTGGAGGAAGGGTCCAAGGTCGGTGCGTTTGTGGAAGTGAAGAACAGCACAATCGGCGCCGGCGCGAAGGTCCCGCATCTGTCCTACCTGGGCAATGCCACCATCGGTGCCGGCTCCAACATCGGCGCCGGCGCCATCACCGCCAATTACGACGGGGTCAACAAGTATCCGACCGTTATCGGTGAGAACGCCTTCGTCGGGACCAACACCACACTGATCGCCCCGGTCACCATCGGCGACGGCGCGTTCACTGCGGCCGGGTCGGCGATCAGTGACGATGTCGCCGCGGGCGATCTGGGGATCGCCAGGTCACGGCAGAGCGCCAGCGCCGGTTGGGTCACGCGCCGTCATCCGGGGACGAAGATGGCCCACTCCGCCGAAAAATCCGTTGCTGCAACAGAGTCGAATGAAGCGGCTCCGGTAGCTGAAGTACCGGATGTGCCCCGTGCTTCTGAAGTATCCCGCGCCCATGATCGTCCGGAGGATTCCCGCTCGTGAACCCCACCATCAACACCCGGAAGAACATGATGCTGTTCTCCGGGCGAGCATTCCCGGAGTTGGCGCAAGAGATCGCCAAGCACCTGGACGCCACCGTCACGCCGCAGACCGCCTATGACTTCGCCAACGGTGAGATCTTCGTCAGATCCGAGGAATCGGTCCGTGGTTCCGATGCTTTCCTGATCCAGTCCTGCGGGGTCCCGCTGAATAAATGGGTAATGGAAACGCTGCTGATGATCGACGCGCTGAAGCGTGCCTCGGCCAAGCGCATCACCGTGGTCCTGCCGTTCTACCCCTACGCGCGGCAGGACAAGAAACATCGCGGCCGCGAACCGATCTCGGCGCGGCTGATCGCCGACCTACTGAAAACGGCCGGCGCCAGTCGGTTGATGGCGGTGGATCTGCATACCGATCAGATCCAGGGTTTCTTCGACGGACCCGTTGACCACCTCGTCGCTCAACCGCTGTTGGCCGACTACATCGCGACCAAGTACGCCGGCCAGCAGATGTCGGTGGTCTCCCCCGATTCTGGCCGGGTGCGGACCGCGGAAAAGTGGGCAGCCCGTCTCGGTGGCACCCCGGTTGCCTTCATCCACAAGACCCGGGACCCCGATCAACCCAACCAGGTGGTGGCGAACCGGGTTGTCGGCGAGGTCGAGGGGCGGCTGTGCATCCTGGTCGACGACATGATCGACACCGGCGGGACGATCGCCAAGGCTGCCACTCGGCTGTTCGAAGCGGGCGCGCGTGATGTCGTCATCGCGGCCACCCACGGGGTGCTCTCCGACCCGGCGGCGACCCGGCTGGCCGAATGCGGTGCGTCCGAGGTTGTGCTGACCAACACGTTGTACATCCCCGACGAACACAGATTCCCGCAGTTGACAGTGCTCTCGATCGCGCCGTTGATCGCTGCAGCCATTCACGAAGTTTTCGAGGATGGCTCGGTTACCTCATTGTTCGAGATCGACTGAGAGTTCCAGACCACCGCAACAGCATCGTTCTTCATCCTCTCCGGCCCCGCATCCGCACTGGTTGCGGGGTCGGCACGTTTTTGCCCCCGTTGCTTTGCGGCGACGGGCCCGTGCGGCCCGTCGCCGAAGGATGAGTCCTGCCCTGCGCCGACGGATGGGCGCTGCCCTGCGCCGGAGGATGGACGCACGACATCACAGTTGCCAGTAAGTTCTGCGGCCGATAGGCTCTTTGACAGTAAGATCTATTGCGTAAGTTTACGAGGAGGCGAAAATGTCGACAATGGCTCAGTTCCCACGAGTTTTGCTCAGCGAGAAGCTTGGAGCGGCGTCGGAACCACTTCGTGCTCTCCTCGGCGAACGCGGTTACCAATTGGTTTCCGAGACCACAGACGCCGATGTGGTCGTCGGACCGGGTAGCGAGCTTGCTATTGCCGACATCGAGGCCGGACTCGGATTGGTGAGCTTCGACGGCGACCCCATTGCCACTCATGCCGGGATCACTCTGACTTCCCTCGATGTCATCGATATCGCTCCGGTCACCGGCACCGGCGAAGAGATCGAAGCCGCCACCAACCAAGACCTGCTGGCTCGCGTCGGCGCCCCCACCCTGCCGCTGACCGGTGAATTGACGCTCACCAACGGCGCGGCCGCACTACTTCGCCGACGTGGAACCCGCCAGGCGCCCGGCGCCGTTGTCGCAGCGGTGGCTCAGGTCGAGTCCGGCCGGGTGGCCGTCATCGCCGCGGACCTGCTGACCGCAGACACCGAAAATATCGCCGCAGCCCTGGAACTCGCGTTCAACACAATCACCTGGGCAGCTCGCCGCGTCGTCGCGGTTACCACTGATGTGGTGCGTTCCGCCGACTGGATCGCGGCCGAT
>JBBSUU010000418.1:0-3348 GCA_038234115.1 Mycobacteriales bacterium | reverse complement strand
GGACTATCCCGCAAGATCGAGCGGCTCGAACTCGATGGTCTGGTCCGGCGGGGGAGCCATCCCGTCGACGGCAGAGCAGTTCTGGTCGAATTGACCGGGGCCGGCCGCACCGCACTTCTGGCCGCCGCACACGTCCACATCGAAGGAATCAACAAGTATTTCCGGGCGCACCTGTCCGCCGCGGAAACCGAAGTGATGACTGGAGTATTCCGGAAATTGCTGGCGAAATTGGACGCCGATCATCCCGTGCGGTGATCCACCGGGAGACATTGACCCCACCAGTGACCTGGATCCGAGCTCAGGGTAGAACTGCATCCATGGGAACAATCATCATTGTGTTGCTCGTTCTGTGGCTCGTCTTCGGTGTCCTCGGGTTTGTGATCAAGGGATTGATCTGGCTGGGCATCATCGGCATCGTGCTCTTCATCGGCACGGCGGTCTGGGGTGCCATGAAGCGTCGAACCTGAGCGGACCTGGCAACCGCCCCGCAGAACTGGATGCCTTACTGCTCGCCGTGCAGAAATCGATACAGATAGGGCGCGGTCGGACTATGGGGGGCAGAACTGAGGTGCTCCGGAGTCCCGGCAGACAAGATCGTGCCGCCGGCGGCACCCGCACCGGGACCCATCTCGATCACCCAGTCACTTTGGCCGATCACCGAAAGATCGTGCTCGACCACCAGCACCGTGTGACCGGCACCAACCAACGCCTGCAATTGGTCCATCAGGATCGCGGTGTCGGCCGGATGTAACCCGGTAGTCGGTTCATCGAGCAGGTAAAAGCGACTGCCGCGGCCGCCGCGCTGCAGTTCGGCGGCCAGCTTGATGCGCTGTGCCTCGCCGCCGGACAACTCGGTCGCCGGTTGACCAAGGGTCAGGTAGCCCAGTCCGACAGCGACCAGAGTGTCCAGACTCGTAGCAACCACGGAATTGTCGGCAAAAAAGTCTTGGGCCTGGACAACTGTGAGATCCAGCACCTGGGCGATGGTCAGATCCCGATAGGTGACCGCCAGCGTCTCCTCGTTGTATCGGGTGCCGTGGCAGGTCGGACAAGGGGAATAGGTCCCGGGCAGAAAAAGAAGTTCCACCGCAACATAACCCTCGCCCTCACAGGTCGGGCATCGACCGCCGCTGATATTGAAGGAAAAGCGGCTGGCAGTGTATCCGCGCAGCCTGGACATCTCGGTCGCGGCGAAGACTTTGCGGACGGCGTCGAACAGTCCGGTGTAGGTGGCCAGGTTAGACCGCGGGGTACGGCCGATAGGTGCCTGATTGACCTGGATCAATCGGGAAATACGCTCCGCGCCAGCGAGTTTTAACTCACTGCAGGTCGCGTTGTCGTGAGAAGCGTTATCTTCGAGGGTGTTCAGCAACGACTCGGCCAGTGCGTCGACCAAGGTCGACTTACCGGAGCCGGACACTCCACAGATGCTCGTGAGCACGCCGAGCGGAATCCGCGCGGCGGTTCCGTGCAAGTTATTCCGGTGGATATTGTCCAGTTGCAACCAGTCCTGGGTTTTCCGTGGTTCGTGGGCCGCCGGTCGATCGGTGGGATGCAGGTATCTGCTGGTGACCGAGCCGTCGACCGCTGTCAAGCCGGCAGTGGGCCCGCTGTACAAAATGTTGCCACCACCGGCCCCGGCGCCCGGACCGACATCGACAACCCAATCAGCCGCTGCGACCAGGGCCATTTCGTGTTCCACGACGAGCACCGTATTTCCGGCGTCCCGCAATCGTCTCAAGGTATTGAGCAGTGGGATGACGTCGACCGGATGCAGACCGGCCGATGGCTCGTCCAGAACGTAGAGCACACCGAACAATCCTGATCTGGTGGCGCTGGCCAGACGCACCCGGGTCAGTTCACCGGGGGACAGGGTAGGCGTAATCCGATCCATCGTCAGATATCCCAGACCCAGATCGGCGAGGACTCCGATGCGCTGCCTCAGATCTCGCGCGATGGATCGGGCAACCTCGCTGGTCTCACCGGACCGCGGGGATAGCCAGGCTGCCGTCGGTGAGGTCATTTCCGCCGTGGGGAGCAGAATGTCGGCGAGTTCACTCAACTGCTTCGCTGCCAGTTCGGAGACGTTGTACCCGGCGAACGTCACAGCCAGCGATTCGGTCGCAAGCCTGAAACCAGCACACAGGGAGCAGACGTCGGTGTTGACGAATTGCAACATCCGGGTTCGGATCGTCGGGCTCTTGGTTTCGGAAAGCGTATGCAGTACATATCGTTGCGTGCCGCTGTACTTTCCTTGATAGGGGCGCTGAATGCGTCCGGCCTCACGTATTGGATGAACGGTCACGACGGGCTGCTCCTGGGTGAACAGGATCCACTCGCGGTCGGCTTCGGGAAGTTCTCGCCATGGCAGGTCAACGTCATAGCCGAGGGTGGCCAGAATATCGCGAAGGTTCTTGCCCAACCAGGCACCTGGCCAGGCCGCGATTGCGCCCTGTCGAATGCTGAGGGTCGGATCTGGCACCAGCGTGGATTCGGTAACGCTGTAGGTGGTGCCGAGCCCATGGCATCGAGGACAGGCGCCGGCGACAGTATTTGCCGAGAAGGCGTCGGAGTCCAGTACTTCTGTGGCGCCATCGGGGTACGTGCCGGCGCGGGAGAGAAGCATGCGCAGGGAATTTGACAGCGTCGTCAGAGTGCCGACGGTAGAACGGCTACTGCCGCCACCATGGCGCTGACCCAGAGCCACCGCAGGTGGGAGGCCGGTGATAGCTCCTACCTTGGGCACACCTACCTGTTGCAGAAGCCGCCGGGCGTAGGGGGCGACAGATTCAAAGAAGCGGCGTTGCGACTCCGCATAGATGGTGCTAAAAGCCAGTGACGATTTTCCGGATCCTGAGACACCGGTGAACATGATCAATGAATTGCGGGGAATATCCACATCGACGGTGCGCAGGTTGTGCTCGGCGGCTCCCACGATCCGGATATAGCCGGTGCCCGGCTGGTCATCCATTGTGGGTTGCCTTGCTCGACATCGGCTGCAGGAGCGAGGATCTGGCCTGACCTTTCCAGCCAAGGACATGAGTCTCGCCGGCCCCGGGACGTCTGTCGAAAGTGTAGGTAATGGCGACGCCGCGCATGCTGGTATTGATCAGTTCTCGGATGAACGGATAGTTGGGACGCCCGGTCAAATCGCTGCCGAACATATGATCTGTTGCGAGCCTTACCTTCTCACCCAGTTTGCGCTCGGCGGGCAATAGCGCCTCGCGAAGTTCGGAATTGGATCGGGCGGCCATCCACAGTTCCATAGCCGCCCAGAAGTACTCCTGTCGATAGCTCGCCCACATGGTGTCCACAGCGGCATCGATTCGTTCTGCAGGGTCGCTGGGC
>JBBSUU010000417.1:0-3359 GCA_038234115.1 Mycobacteriales bacterium | reverse complement strand
GTGGTGCTGCCGAACAGTTCTTTGATCCGACTGATCGGGCTGGCCGAGCGGGTCCCGGCGGCGTCAACAGAGGCCGGGAGATCCGCCGCCAATCCGGCGGTCGCCGGGTCGAGTTCGACATCTTGGCCGTGCGCCTTGACCGTCACCGGAGTTTGATACAACGCACCCATCTCGGTCTGCAGCTTCGCAACGGCTTCCGGCGTCGTCAGTCCACCGACGTCCACTCCGCCGATGCTGGTTCCCCTGGCCACATCGTCCTTGGTGACCAACCAGTCCACCAGGTAGGCGCCACCGAGCAACACGATCAACGCGCCGGCGATCAGGGCCGGTAGAAACCAGCCGGGTCGCGTCCGACCCTCGTCATCCGGCTCGGCGGGCGGCCCCGCCAAATCGGTATGTGCGTCGGTCTCCATCGGAGCAGGTTCGTACTGACCAGCGGTCCGGTCCATTGGCCGCGGTTCACCGGGGGGTCGATCCGGCAGCGGCAACTGCACGGTTAGTGCCTCGCCGAAGCCAGGACCGGCAGCATGCCGATCAATCGGGGCCGGCGCCGCATCTGCGGCCAAGGCCGCGTCCAACGCGCGCCGGTCAATCAATTCCGTCGGCTCATCATCGCCGCGATGCGAATCTGATTGCACCGCTTCGGATTGCACGGCTCCAGATTCCGCCGCTGCAGATTCGGGCGATTCGGATTCGGTCGCGTGAGATTCGCTCGCGGGGGCTGCGGATCCTTCATCGGCGGCGATGACAGGGTGAACCACTGTCGGCTGATCGGCCTGCACGGCGTCGTTCGGCCCACCAGAGCTCGGGTCCTGCTGGTAGGTCGGGTCCTGCTGGTAGGTCCGTTCCCATGGCGCCTGCCGGACATGGGGTCCCGAAGACCCCGAGCCGGGGGCAGTAGGTCCCGAGCCGCCCGAGCCGGGGGCTGTAGGTCCCGAGCCGCCCGCTACGGCGCCGGCATCATTATCTGAGTTCTCGTACTGCAACATCGGTCCTTGCTACTTCGGGCATCGCCGACTGAGGTGGCGCACGCAGTTGGATTCTCTCCCCCCGAGGCCCTCACCGTGCTGCCCTGGAGTGGACACCCGCCCTCTCGCGAAGCAGATCAGCGCACGCGGCTCTCAGACGGGTCCCCGGACTATCCTCCCTGATGGACCGGCCTGAAGGTGCCATTTTCGCCCGGTTCACCTGCAGCAGGTCGCGGCCGCATCGGGTCAGCCGGGTTATAAAAACTGTTAGCGCAGGTCAGACCGCATATAGCTCGCCATCCGGTGTGGTCAACATGCGGCGGAGATCTACCACACTCACCAGCATGAGATCGGCCAGCGCCTTCAGGGCCTCGCAGTCGAGAGTGACAATAGGCGCCGGCGGTATGTTCGGTGCGCTCATCTGACGGAGCTCTATCCATCGACGAACCGGATCCAGCCGATGGTCAGAACCCTGCATGAACCAGTCCACCCGAAGGCCGATCGAGCTCGGCGCCTGCCCATGGGGCGAACCGACGACCTCTCGTTCCACGTCGGACAGCATTCGGCCGAGATCCTCCCCCAGCGCGCGAGCGATCACCCAGAGAACTTCTATCCGCAATGATCGATGCCCGGTCTCGTAGTTTGCCAGGGCGGCCTTGGACACCAAGCCGCTGGTCCGATGTGCCACCTGTGCCTGGGTGAGATTCTGCCGATGTCTGGATTCGCGCAGCTTTTCGGTCACCGCGAGCGCAAAGCGCAGTTGGTCCAGACCGCCTACCGGCGTTGATACCCCGGAGCAATCACCCATATCTCGCACGTCCCGTCGCAAATGCAGTGATTTGCACCGGGTCGGTGGTGATAGGTCCTCTGGGAGCGACTTCGGCAGGTGCATCAAGCGCGCCCTTGGCGCGGTAGACGCCCTTCTTACACCGCGTCATAGAACGTTGCAGCGCCTTGACCGCCAGTAATTGTCCGGCTACCACAGGTGCTGGTGACAGCGGGCGTCCTCAACCCTGGAACAGCGCCTTGCCGTACCAATCGCCTGCCTCGGAAATACCGGGCGGACAGGCAAACACCGCGCTACCGATATGCGCCACGTACTCGTTCATCAGATCCGATCTGCCGAGACGTGTTTGTAGCACCTTGAATTGGGTGTGCGGGTCCTTCTGAAACGCGATGAAGAACAGACCGGCCGCGTGTTTTCCGGTCCGAGGGTCTTGACCATCGGTGTAGTTGTATCCCCGACGTAGAAGTTTGACCCCGCCGTTCTCCTCCGGCGAGGCAAGGCGTACGTGGGAGTCCACGTCGATGACCGGCCCGCCGCTGGGGGCAGCAGCGGCAAAGTCGAGCGGGGTGAACTCGGTACCACCGGTAAGGGGAGCGCCGGTGTCCTTGTGCCGACCGAAGATCTTTTCCTGATCTGCGAGGAAATCAGCATCCCAGTGTTCGATTTCCATCCGGATTTTGCGGGCGACCAAATATGAGCCACCCACCATCCAGGGTTTGTCGGTGCTCTGATCTACCCAGATGTGCTGCCGCAGCCCGTCCGTGTCGTCGGCATGCAGATTATTGGTGCCGTCCTTGAAACCGAACAGGTTGCGCGGCGTCGATTGGCCCGCCCCGGTCGCCGATGCCCGACCGAAGCCGAGTTGGGACCACCGCAGCACGGCGACGCCGCGCGCTGCCCTGGCCATATTGCGGATGGCATGAAAGACCACCTGGGGATCGTCGGCGCAGGCCTGGATACAAAGGTCGCCGTGGGAGATCGCCTCCTGCCGGACAGCGTCACCCGGGAGCTGCCCGAGGGGACGGAGCGCCTCGGGCATCCGATCGGCCAAACCGAATCTGTCATCGAACAGGCCGGCGCCGAATCCAACTGTCAGGGTCAGCGAGTACGGCCCGAGATCCATCGCTTCGCCGGTATCCGGCGGCGGTTGTTCCGGCCGAATGTTGCCATCCCGCACGGTCTTCCCGGCAGCAAAACGGGACGCCATCGCGGTCCAGGTACCCAGCAGGCGCGCGACCTCGTCGACATCGGTCGTGATCAGATCGAAGGAGGCGAACATCAGCCGGTCCTGCTGAGCTGTGGTGATACCGGCCTGTTGGGCTCCGTAGAAGGGGACCGTACCGTCGGCCCGGATCGCGTCGATATCTGCCGGCGACAGGGCGGCCTGCGCGATCTCCGGAGCCGAGCCGACTCGGCGCGTCACCGCCGCCACGGAGTAACCGGCCGCCCCGGCCACGGCAGTCAGGGCTGCCCCACCCAGGAAGCGCCGCCGGCTGGCCGATCCGCTGACTGCGGTCGGAGCGGAACCTGTCTGCACAGGGTCGGAAGCGGGGGTCTGGCCGGTTGTCACATCTACTCCTGAAGCTAGAGCTGAAAAATGATGG
>JBBSUU010000416.1:0-3362 GCA_038234115.1 Mycobacteriales bacterium | reverse complement strand
GCAGTGGCAGCCAATTGGGCGATCACCACGCTGATCATCGCCGTCAGGAGGAACGTCAGCCCGACGACCGCGCCGAAGCTGACAATGCCGGGCCAGGTCACCCCCAAGACACTGTTCAGCCGAGGTGCCAACGCGGCGACGCAGCCCACCGCGAGTGCGACGGCGACCATCAAAAGTAGGCCCACAGTGGCAGTCAGCGGCGTCGATGCCCGCATCCCCGTGATTCGGACCAGCTCGAGGGTGCCGTCATCTTCGGGGACGCGCACCACTGCGACAGCCATGAGGACGGCCATCACCGCGACCAGAATGGTCAGAATTGCGCCCATCTCCCAAGCAAACATCTGGGCCGGATCCCCGGACCCGGGCAGGACGCCATACAAAGCCGTGGTGGCGCCATTGCGACGCGACAGCGCGACGGCGATCTGGCGTTGTTCCGCCGTCGGATAGGTCGACTGGTAGGCGGACCCGGTTTCGATTATCAGCGCCACGACCACAACCCACCAGAGAAGGATCGACCACCGGTGACGGCGGATCAGCAATCGCAGCAGTGTCATCGGGCAGCGGTCCGGTAATGCCGCAGGAACAAATCCTCCAGGCTCGCCGGCGTACAGGTGATGTCCTGCGCCCGCACCTGCGCCAGGACGCCCAGCACATCGGCCACCCGTTCCCGGGCGACGCTGATCTGCAACTCAGCACTCGCGCCGATACCGTCGCACACACCGAACTCGAGCAGTCTCGCGGCCACCTCGCCGGCCGAACCCGCCGGCAACCTGGCCGTGATTTGCGAGGCGGCCAAATGGCGCATGCCGGCCAATTTCCCGGACTCGACCAAGGCACCGTCCCGGATGATCGTTACCGCCTCGCATAATTCCTCGACCTCGGTCAGCAGATGACTCGATAGCAGCACGGTACGGCCCTGCGCGGCGGCGTCGCGCACGCTGTGTTGAAAGACAGCCTCCATCAAAGGATCCAGACCCGAGGTCGGCTCGTGCAGCACCAGCAACGGGGTCCGGGCGGCAAAAGCTGCTACCAGCAGGACCTTCTGCCGGTTTCCCTTGGAGTACGTGCGCACCTTACGTTGCGGATCCAGCGCGAAATCTTGGACGAGACGGCGTTCGGCCGCAACGTCGTAGGCCCCGCGCAGCCCCGCCAGGGCGTCGAGTACCTCTTGCCCGGTGAAGTTCGGCCAAAGAGCGACATTGCCCGGCACATAGGAAATCTGCCGGGTCACTGCCGCCGGCGCGCTACCCGGATCGAGCCCGAGTACCTCGATCCGCCCGGAGGTGGCCCGGCAGAGCCCGAGCAGCACCCGGATCGTGGTCGATTTGCCCGCTCCGTTGGGGCCGAGAAAACCATGCACCTCACCGGCGGAAACGCACAGATCCAGGGCGTCGACGGCGGTGAAATCTCCAAACCGTTTGACGAGCTGCTCCACCTGAATGGCCGGGGCGGGCGCCATCAGCCGCGCCACTGAGTCAGCGCCGTCAAGATGGCATCGGCGACGGCCCGGCTCAGTTTTCGCTCGCTCGGGGGTGACGTCCGGACGAACAGCGCAGCAGCCCGGGCGGCCATGTCGTGATCGATCGAGCGCGCCAGTCGGGTTCGATCACTTCCGACCCGGCGACTGATTCGATCGATGACCGCAGCGACGATGGCATCAGTCTCCTCCGGTGTGTTCGGGGCAGCGGAATCGGAGTGGCCGGCGATTCGGCCGAACACCGAGAGGCTTTCGCCGTACGCCGACTCATCAAAACCTTCGTACAAAACCTGACTCTCGACGGGCAGATCGCCCCTGAAGTACGCCAGTTCGGTGAAATCGCGCTCCCGGCGGATCTCTCGGCGGACTGCGACACTGTCCGCCCGGCGCTCCATCTCGTCATAAAATCGCACCACGGCGGGCGGCATCACCGACAGCGGCGCGCCCGACTCGACAGCGGTCGCCAGCCCGTCCAGGCGGTCCCGTTGCCGGGTGAGGCGAGCGATCTGTGAATCCAGCTCATCTCGGGTGGCGCGCAGGTCCACAAGCACTCGGGCTCGGTCGGCTTCGTTCCCCGCGGCCGGCGCGTACTGGTCCAGCATCCCGCCGATCTTCACCAACGGCACCCCCGCCTGTACCAGCCATCGGATCCGGATCACCCGCGCCAGATGCATCAATTCGTAGTCCCGGTGGCCGTAACGAACCTGCGGCACCGGCACCAGGTTCATCTGGTGGTAGTAGCGGACGGTCCGCACCGACGTGCCGGCCATATCCGCAAGTTCGGCTATTCACATTCGACCAGTCTGACAGTGTGACGTTACGTCACAGCAAGAGAACCAGCTGGACGATTTCCGCAACCGAGGGTCCGATGCCACTCGGAAGTCTTGGTGCAATACATCGGCCGAATCTTGGCCGCCTGGTTGGCCACCGCCGAGCCGGATCGACCGGTCAGAGCCGGTGATCCTGGCTGCGGTGTTCGCCGTCAACGAGAACCTCGGCGGGCCAATCTGTTTCAATAAGAGAATCCAGTGTTCGATAGGCCGTCAGGACCGCGCTCTCAACCGCATCCAGGGTGATGCCCGGAACCAAATCGGTGACCGCGCCGGCGGTCTGTGGATTCCACGAAAGCTCCAGCGCAGCATAGACATCGGTCAACACCGCACGCACCGCGGCGGTATCGGAAACCACGATCACGGTCGAGAAGAGCCAGCAACGCCTGGTCATTCGTTGAGCTGTGCCGACCAGCTTGATCCGGCCGGCCCCGTTGACGCTGAATTCGCCGGGGCAATACTCACCGGCCACCTCCCCCACCCTGGCATCGACGCCCAGACCGATCAGACAACCGGCCAATAGGTCGGCAAATGCAGCGAACCGTCCGGTGATATCGGCCAATTCGGTGCTCTCCCGGCCCACGTGATCCAAGCAGAGGGCCTGGCCGGAATAGGCGGCGGCGCGGCCACCGGAGGATCGCCGGACCGGGGTGAACCCATGATCGCGGGCGGCTTCGACGGCCGCACCAAATCCGGGCAGCAATCTGTCGCGCGCGGTGAAGGCAACGGTGGGCCGTGGCCGGTAGACCCGCAGCCATTCCGCGCCCCCCGCGGTCACCATATTTGCCAACAGGGCAGGACCGATCGCCAGATCCAGCACCGCATCCGTTCCGCTCGGACCACGCAGCAGCCTGATCGCCATCAGCTGGTCGGCAGCACGCGAAGCTGGTATTGGTCCAAGATCGCGAGTAGCACATCATGATCCAGGCCATATGCGGTGGCGCCGCCGCGGCCGGTCATGGTGGGGGCCGCCACCAACGAGGTGAGGATGGGGTGCTCGGTGGCCGCGGGGGCCGCGTAGACGGGGGGGTCGGTGGGCGCATCGGCCAAAAACG
>JBBSUU010000415.1:0-3365 GCA_038234115.1 Mycobacteriales bacterium | reverse complement strand
CTATCGCGCGATCGATCGCGGCGTTTCGTCGTCACCGAAGGGCCAAAGTGGTCTGTTGCATATTGCGCAACACGATGCGGGCCACCTGCGCAGACACACGCAGCGGTGATTTCAGTGGCGGGTGGGTTACGGAATCGTTACAGCTAACTTGCGGTCAGGGCTTGCCAAACAGCTACGCAAACGTTTTCTATGAACTGTCGGAAGTGTGAAATCTCTCACCTACCAGCCCTGAAAAGAAAGTGAGGTCGGCCCCAATATGGCCAAGACTTCTGTTCGAAAGGCACTGATTGCGGGAACCGCCGCAACTGCCCTGCTGCTGTCCGCCTGTGGCAGCAGTGACAACACAGCAACCACCCCTGCAGCTTCTGCTCCTGCCGCCGAGACCAGCGCAGCAGCTGGTACCGATGCAGCTGGTACCGGTGCGGCCGGCACCGAAGCTGCCGGCACCGAAGCTGCCGGCAGCGGCGCCGCCCCTGCCACCGACCCGAACTGGTGTGACACCCTCAAGGGTCAGTACCCGGATATCTCCGGTAAGTCGGTCAGCATCTATACCTCGATCGTGGCCCCGGAAGATAAGCCGCAGATCGACTCATACAAGGCTTTCGAAGAGTGCACCGGAGTCAAGGTCAACTACGAAGGTTCCAAAGAATTCGAGACCCAGCTGCCGATCCGCGTCGACGCCGGCACCGCATCCGACCTCGCGTACATCCCACAGCCGGGTTTGTTGAACTCGCTGGTGCTCAATACCGGCAAGGTCATCCCGGCCCCGCAGACGGTCACCGATAATGTGACCAAGTGGTTCGGAACCCAGTGGATCGACTACGGCTCGGTCGATGGCACCTTGTTCGCCTCACCGCTCGGCGCCAATGTCAAGTCCTTCGTCTGGTACTCCCCGAAGGAGTTCAAGAAAAACGGTTGGGAAGTTCCGACCACCCTTGACGAACTGAAGACCCTGTCCGACACCATCGTCGCCACCGGCAAGAAGCCGTGGTGCGCCGGTATCGAATCCGGAACCGCCACCGGCTGGGCTGCGACCGACTGGGTAGAGGACTTTGTCCTGCGCACCCAGGGTCCGGATGTCTACGCCCAGTGGTACAAGCACGAGATCCCGGCCGATGATCCCAAGATCGTGGCCGCCGTTGACGCTGCCGGTGAATACCTGCGCAACAACGACTACATGAACGCCGGGTTCGGTGACTCCACCACCATCGTGAGCACCGGATTCGCCGACGCAGGTAAGGGCATCCCGACGGGAACGTGCTTCTTGCATCGCCAGGCCAGTTTCTACGCTGCCAACTTTGCCGCCGGCACTGATATTTCCAAGGATGGCGACGCTTTCGCCTTCTACCTGCCGGCCGGCACAGACTTCGGCAAGCCGGTGCTGGTCGGTGGCGAGTTCGTTGCCGCCTTCCGCGATGCTCCGGAAGTAGCCGCGTTCCAGACCTACCTGTCCTCCGACGTGTGGTCGAACGAAAAGGCAAAGGCCAGCCCGGATGGCGGTTGGCTCTCGGCCAACAAGGGCCTGGATATCAACAACGTGGCCGGAGCCATTGACAAGCTCTCCGTCGAAATCATCCAGGATCCAGAAGCGACCACAGCATTTGATGCCTCTGACTTGATGCCTGATGCTGCCGGTAAGGCGTTCTGGGCCGCGATGACCTCATGGATCCGCGACAACTCGGATACCAAAACAGCTCTCAGCGGGATCGAAGCCGCTTGGCCGGCCAGCTGACGTTCTCACACTGAACTGACAAGGGCGGGTTCGCGCAGATGTTTGCGGTGCGAGCCCGCCTTTCTCGGTCCGATCAACGATGATTGAGGGAGTGTCATGGATTGGTTTCTCCACCCGGTAAGTGCGGGTGACAAGATTTTGGTCATGGTGGTGGCGATCATCATGTTTGCCGCCTTCGTGGGAGTAATTGTTTACCTGATCGACCGCCCCCGAGTGCCGAACTGGCTGGTGGTGACCGGGTTGATCGGCCCGATTTTGATCGTGCTGGCCGGTGGTCTGCTCTGGCCAACACTCAAAACCATCTGGGAGTCGTTTCAGAGATCAGTGATCGCCTCGGGCGCCGACGGTAAACCGATCCTGGACCCGATAACAAAAAAGCGGCAGACGACCGGCGAATTCAGTTTCGACAACTACGGCAAGATCTTTACCAATGACGGCCTGCAGACGACGTTGATCAACACGCTGCTCTGGACCCTGCTGGTGCCGATTCTGGCCACCGCAATCGGTCTGGTCTACGCGGTCATCATCGACCGCACCCGCTTCGAGAAGGCCGCCAAGGCCCTGATTTTCATCCCGATGGCCATCTCCATGGTGGGCGCCTCGGTGATCTGGCGCTTCGTCTACCAGTATCGCGGCGGGGATCGACCCCAAGTGGGGCTGATCAACGCGATTCTCAACAGCGTCGGTGTTGGACCCGTCAACTTCTTCGAAACCGGACTCGGGTCCACTCTGGCGATGATCGTAGTGATGATCTGGATCCAAGCCGGCTTTGCGATGACTATCCTCTCCGCCGCCATCAAGGGTGTTCCGGACGACGTGGTGGAAGCCGCCCGGATCGACGGCGCCACCGGGATGAGACTGTTTACCTCCATCACCATTCCAAGCATCCGCCCGGCGCTGGTCGTGGTATTGACCACCATCGCGATCAGTTCTCTCAAGGCCTATGACATCGTGCAGACGATGGCCGGCTCTGACCGTCGGGCGAGCGTGATCGCCACCGAATTCATCAGGCAGCAAGGTAACCCCGACACCCGCGGAGTCGCGGCGGCACTCGCGGTGCTGCTCTTCATCATTGTGGTGCCGATCATTATCTACAACGTCAAGCAGATGAAGCTCGCGGAGGAAATGCGATGACTCAGATTGCACCGGTGCAACCGGTTGAAACCAAGGCTGCCAAGCGGGCGTTGAAGAAAGAGATGCGGGCTTCGGAAGCTTCCAAAAAGCTTGCCTCGCCGGCGGCGTCGATCATCGCGATCGTGCTGGCCATTCTGTGGACCATCCCGACCTTCGGGCTGCTGATCAGTTCGTTCCGCCCCAAGGACGAAATTGCCAACTCCGGTTGGTGGACCTTCTTTTCCAAGTTCAACGTCACCACCGATACCTACTCCACGGCATGGACGAGCGGTACCCCGCAGTTGGGATCCACTTTCCTTAACTCGTTCGTGATCACCCTGCCCGCGGTGATCATTCCGATCACACTGGCGCTTATCGCGTCGTACTGCTTCGCTTGGATCGAATTCCGCGGCCGGAACTTTCTGTTCGTGGCGATCTTTGCGTTGCAGATCGTGCCCATCCAGGTCACCTTGATTCCGCTGCTGACCACATACAACGACTGGGGTCTGACCGATTCGTT
>JBBSUU010000414.1:0-3379 GCA_038234115.1 Mycobacteriales bacterium | reverse complement strand
CGGGTGCTCACAGCCGCGAGCGTGATGGAGCCGGCCCTATCGACAGTGCTGGCCAGCGCGGGGCCCCGCGCCGCTCTCAAGACCATGCGTGATCTCCAGACATCGGCGGCTTTCGTTCTCGGTCGTGATCGCACCCACCAGGGAGTTGTGCGAGACGGCGAGGCTATGAAACTCGTGCGCAGTGGAAATCCGGATCTGTCATCGATCATCAGCGACGACTTCTCAGCCATCGACTCTGCGACATTCCTCTCCGATCTTCTCCTCCCTGCGGTCGAGAACCCTCTGCCGTTGGCCGTCGTCGACGAGCGAAAACGGCTTCTCGGCGTCATTCCGCGCGTCACACTGCTCGCCGCGTTAGGCAACGTGAGCACCGATACCGCAGAGACACCTGTGCTCGATCCACCGCCGACCATCGAATCGGCGGCCATCACCAGGTAGTCCCACAGCCGTTGGTCCTGTTCAGGCGTCAGTCGGGATTCGTCGACCGCGATTCGCATTGCTCGCAGCCAGGCGTCACGTTCGATCAACCCGATCACGAAGGGTGCGTGCCGCATTCGCAGCCGTGGATGTCCCCGCTGATCGGAATAGGTTCGGGGGCCGCCCCAGTACTGCTCCAGAAACATTCGGAAACGTTCTTCGGCCGGCCCCAGGTCTTCTTCCGGATACAGCGGCCGCAGGATCGGGTCGACCTCGACCTCCTGGTAGAACCGATGCACCATGGCGTGAAAGGTCGGATGGCCACCGACTTCGTCATAAAATGTTTGCGGCGTAGTCACGGCTTCAGTGTGCCCGGCCGTGGCGACTTCCGGAAACCGGTCTGCAGATGTGGTGATCTGGCCCGCCCGGCGGGAACCGGCCCGGTCTCACGGCGAGGTGCCAGTACCGGTCGAGCCGGGAAGAGTCAACGGCGCTTTGATGCCGGCGGCGTCAAATGCGACCTTGATAGCTCCCCGGGTAGCGCGACCATAAGACCACTTGCTGCCGGCCAGAACGGTGGTGCTCAGCCTGATCATGACGGTGTCAGCGGTCATCGAAACAATGCCCTGCATATCCGGTGCCACCGTAACCTGATCTGCGAATGCTTCGGACTGCGCAATCTTCAACGCTTCGGCAACTGCTATCTGGCCGGCTTTGGCAGCATCGGCGCTGTAGGAAAGGGGGAGATCGATGTTTACCACGGCCTCGCCCTGGCTGGAGTTACCCACCCGGAGGACTTCGCCGTTGCGGACGTACCAGATGGTGCCATCGGGCCCGCGGACGGTGGTGGTCCGCAGGCCCACCGAAACGACGGTCCCGGTGGCCGAGCCAAGATCAACCGTGTCACCGACGCCGTATTGATCCTCCAAGATCATCGAAATGCCGGCCAGGAAATCTTTGACCAGGTTTTGCGCACCGAAACCCAACGCGATACCGGCAATTCCCGCGCTTGCCAGGAGCGGGGCGATATTGATGCCCAGTTCGGAGAGAATCAGGATGAACGCGACCACCACGATGACGAAGGACGTGATCGATTTGAGGAGAGAACCGATGGACTGAGCGCGTTCTCGTCGACGAGCGGCCGTCGATGGACCCAGGAAGGCGTCGGCACGCTCTCGCAGCGGGCGCAGCAAACTGGGTGTGCTGCCATCCGCGCCCAGACTGGCCAACCGTCCGATAGAGCGGCTGATCAATGTCCGGATGATCAGGGCCACCACGATGATCAGCACTATCTTGATGGCGGGTTTCAGGACGGCGTCAGCTGCGACCGCGATCCACTCCACACCCCAGAGGTCCCACAGACGCTGGCACCAGGATCCGACTATCGCGGCGCATGAGGGAGCGGTGCCATCCATGAATACGTTGTTTCCCTTCGGTGACACTTGTTCCGGAACCCCCGCGCGCGGGTTCCCTCCACCGTAGCGATGATCACGTCATCAGATATTTACCTACCCGCAGACAACACGTGAGGTAAATATCTCGCATGTCCCGCCCTAACCCTGTTCACTTGGAGTAGTGAGTGCCGCACGAGTCGGCTGGATGCCCGGCGGCGTGAGAAAGAGGTCTGCCGATGGGCGTGCGTCGAGGTGTTGCCAAGCGGTCCGCCGAGCCGCGGATCAAGGACGCCAAGAAGCGGGAGCTGGCCGGGGGTGCTGTTCGGGATTCCTTCCGCGACGGGGGAGCCAGAGATTCCAATCACCGGGAAGTGGGAAGCCGCGATTTCGGCCATCGGATCGGGGCTGGCCATAAAGAACAGGGTGCGACCGGCAGCTCGACCCAGGCGGCAGCCGAAAAATCCACTCTGCCAAGAGTCCTGCTGCTCAATGCGACCCATGAACCGCTCGCGGTGGTCACCAGTAGGCGGGCGCTGGTTTTGATTCTCGCCGGTAAGGCAGTCAGCATCGAGGACCGCGAAATAGGCGCCGTCCACTCCGCTCGTTTGGTCATTCAGGTACCGGCAGTGGTTCGCCTGAATCGCTATGTGCGGGTTCCCTACCGCGCCCCGACATCGGTTACCCGGGCCGGGATACTGCGTCGGGACAACAAATCTTGTGCCTATTGCGCGGCAAAGGGGGAGACGATCGACCATGTGATTCCGCGGTCCAGGGGCGGCAAGCACAGCTGGGAAAATTGTGTCGCCTGCTGTTCCCGGTGCAACACTCGCAAAGCCGACCGCACCCTGGATGAACTGGGTTGGCAACTGCTTGTCGTGCCGGGCCCGCCCAAACGCACGTCAGGCGGCCATGTCTGGATGGTGGATGACGCAGACCCAGCGTGGGCACCGTGGCTGGCCGCGGGGACTGCCGCCTGAAGCCAGTTCCACGCCACTGCCAAGTACTTTTCTAATTTAAGCCGTCCGCGAGTGAAATAGTTTCAGTCAGCCGACCAGCGGCGGCCGGAAATCGTCGACTGCTGAAAAGGCTTGCACTGTAAAGGAACCAGGCAAGGTGGTGCGGATAATAGGGGAAAAACTGATAAGGCTGGCGGGCGGATTTGCGTCGGCGGGTGAACAGCCAGGCGCTCTCGGCCGGCACTGCTGGAACTTGTTCGGTTTTAGCCGACGCGGGTGCCACGACCGACGCGGGTGCCACGTCCAACTCGGGTGCCACGGCCGACGCGGGTTCCACGGCCGACGCGGGTGCCACGGCCAACTCGGGTTCCACGGGTAACAGTCATTTCAAGCTCCAGTCAGATGTTTTTTGAAGAGTTTCGTATCGGCGATGGCCGGGAGAATCTGGGACACAATCTCGCGGTGCTGACTAGCCGACGCGGGTGCCACGGCCGACGCGGGTGCCACGGCCTACGCGGGTGCCACGTCCAACTCGGGTGCCACGTCCAACACGGGTGCCACGTCCAACTCGGGTGCCACGTCCAACACGGGTTCCACGGGACGTCGACATGT
>JBBSUU010000413.1:0-3381 GCA_038234115.1 Mycobacteriales bacterium | reverse complement strand
CATGTCGTGCTCGATGATCATGATGGTGTAACCCCGTTCATCACGCAGACGCCCGACCAGTTCGGCGATTTCGTGGGTCTCCGATGGGTTCATGCCAGCTGCGGGTTCGTCCAACAGCAACATTGTTGCGCCGGTGGCCATCGCACGGGCGATCTCCAGCCGCCGCCGGTTGGCATAGGACAACGAGTAAGCCGGTTGGTCCCATCTATATCCCATCAGCCGGGTGCCGAAGAATGACAACAACTCCTCGGCCTTGGCGCGGACCTCTCGCTCCTCGCGACGCGATCCCGGGGTGCCAAGGGCGGAGCGCCAGAGCCCGGCTTTGGTATGGCCGAAGGTTGCTGCCATCACGTTGTCGCGGACCGACATGTTGAGGAACAAGCGAACATTTTGGAATGTTCGGGCGATTCCGACGGAGGCAACCTCGACCGGGGTCCGGCCGGCCAGCGACCGACCGTCGAATCTGACATCGCCGGAACTGGGTTGGTAGATGCCGGTGATCACATTGAACAGTGTGGTCTTGCCGGCACCGTTCGGGCCGATAACGCTGACCACTTCGCCGGTGTCAACCCACAGATCCAAGGATTGCAGGCTCTTGAGGCCGCCGAAGCTCTTGCTCACCTGTGAGAGCTCGAGCAGTCGGGTCGAACTCGGCTCAGTCGGGCTACTCACAGCACCTCCACTCGTTGTCGGCCGAACAGACCCTGCGGCCGGGCGATCATCAGCACCACCAGGGTGGAGCCGATCACCAGCTGTCGGGTAAGGCTCGGTTCGGTAGAAAGCCGCACCATCCACACAAACACGGCCAGCCATAGCAGGAACGGCAGCACCCACAATTTCCGCCGGCCCTGCATCCTGGAGAACAAGGCCACCGCGATCACCAGAACCACGAATCCGATGTTGCCCCAGAGCACCCGGTCGACTGGGACGAAGAGCCAACGGCCCAGCAGATTTCCGACGAATCCCTGCGCCCACTGGTCGGCCGAGAGGTACGGAGCCCCGAGTGTCAGCAACACGATGTTGATTCCGAAGCCGATCGCTACGGTGCCAGCAATAACCAGTGCCGCGATCTTGGGTTTGAGAGTCCAGATCAGACTGAGTAAGAGGACCACGAAGAAGAGCATTTCGCTGTAGCTCGGCTGCCGTAGCAGTTCAGGCAGCAGGCTCATGATCGCGGCCCCGATCAGCGTCCCGGGCAGGCTACCGCTGCCGCCAAGAATCACTGCCGCATACAGCAGAATCAGCAGCGGTAGGCCGAAACTGCTGCCGTACACGCCGACTTGCACGGCCGAGAAGATCGTCCCGGTCAGCCCGGCGATCCCAGCTCCGGCAACAAATGCCAGCAGCTTGAGCCGGTTCACCGGGATCGTCATGGCTGCGGCCGCGAGCGGATCTTCACCTGTTGCCCGCCAGGCCCGACCCATCCGGGTCTGGCTGATCCGGTTGAGCCCCAGCACCAGGATCACCACGAAACCCAGGATCAGGTAGTAGTAGGACCGATTGCCGGTGAAGGCGAACCCGAACAGCGACCATCCGCTGACCCCGACGATACCGTTTGCCCCGCCGGTGATGTCGACCGGATCGGCCGCCCACGGGACGCTGACCGCGTCGCCGGCCAGGACGAGTTCGATGAAGATCTGGCCGAAGAACAATGTGACGATGGCCAGGTAATCACCGATCAAACGCCTGGAGGGCAGACTGACCAGAAGACCGATCAGTGCGGTGAACAGAACCGCGATCGGCACCGAAACCCAGGTGGGCAGGTGCACACCGAGTTGGTCGGACGACATCAGCGCGTAGGCGTACGCCCCGCACCCGTAGAACGCCACGAAGCCCAGGTCGAGCAGCCCGGCGTAGCCAACCACCACATTCAGGCCGAGAGCCAGAAGTGCGAACAGACCCAGGTTGACCCCGACCCGCAGCAGGTAGTCGTTGGACACAACGACCGGAAACAGCAGGAACACCAGCAGCGGAACGCCCCAACGAACGGGGGCCGGACATTTCATCCAAAGAACACCGGCCCGGGCCGCGAAACTGTTCCCGGACTTGGTGCGGGAGCCGTGCAGGGCCACCCATTCGTCGGTGCCGATACCCAGTGGGTTGGCCGTGAGATCCTCGGCCGCGGGCAGCGTGTCACCGTGGGGCGCGTTGTCCTCGTTGCTGGTCATTTCACACCTTCACGATCGCTGCACGCCCAAGCAGGCCGCGCGGTTTGATCAACATGACGGTGATCAGCGCTACGAACGAGATCACGTTGGCCAGGTTGGCCGACAGATACCCGGCCGCGAAGGACTCCAACATTCCGATCAGCAGTCCGCCGAGCATTGCGCCGGGCACGGACCCGATGCCACCGACCACCGCAGCCGTAAACCCCTTCAGGCCGGCCAGGAATCCCATGTAGTTGGAGACGTTGAAGAAGACCAGGCCGACCATCACCCCGGCCGCGCCGGCCAGCGCCGACGCGGCGAAGAAGGTCAGTACAACGACCCGATTGACATCGATCCCCATCATCACTGCAGCTTCACGGTCGTATGCCACGGCGCGCATGCCGCGCCCGAACCGGGTGCGGTTGACCACCCGAATCAGAACGAGCATCAAAAGCACGGAAAGTACGACGACGAGAATGCGCATCGGGTCGATGCGGATCGCGCCGATGGAGATCCCGCTCCCGATGGGGATATAGGAGGTTGTGTCGTAGCTACGGATCCGAGGGCCGAACAACAGCAGCACCGCAGTCTGTAGGAACAGGGAAACGCCCAGGGCACTGATCAGCGGCGCGATGCGGGGAGAGTTGCGCAGCGGCCGGTAGGCGAACTGTTCAATCAGGACACCGAGGATACCGCTGCCCAGCATCGCGGCCAGGAACATCGCCACGATCATCAGCCACACCGGAACAATCGGGGCGTTGGGGCCGCCCAGGCCGACCATCACGAAGAAACCGATGAACGCACCGACCATATACACCTCGCCGTGCGCGAAGTTAAGCAGTTGGAGCACACCGTAAATGAGCGTGTAGCCCAAGGCGATCAGGGCGTAGACGCTGCCCAGAGTCAACCCGTTGACCAACTGTTGTCCAAAAAAATCCACTGCCGCACCTTTCGTTCACGCAACAAGTGGAAAATTACTGGGCGAGCTGTGGCTTACCGTCCGCATCGATCTTGAACACGAAGAACTTGGCACCTTCGACATCACCGTTTGCAGTGAACTTCAAAGTGCCGCCCAGAATGGAATCCGTAATTTCGGTGTTCTTCATCTGTGCCAGGACGGCAGCCTGATCGGAATTGCCGGCCTCACATGCCCGTTGGGCAGCCTGCAAAATGGTCTGCGCTGCAACGTAGGTCGGCGGTCCGTAGGTGGTAGCGAAATCACCGTACTGAGCTT
>JBBSUU010000412.1:0-3394 GCA_038234115.1 Mycobacteriales bacterium | reverse complement strand
CTGACCGAGGACGAGATCGGCGAGTACTCCGGGGAGAAGAAGGAGATCAAGCCGGTCACCATCGCGACCTACCAGATCATGACGACGCGTCGCAAGGGTGAGTATGCGCATCTCGAGCTGTTCGGTGCCCGCGACTGGGGGCTCGTGGTCTACGACGAGGTGCACCTGCTGCCGGCCCCGGTGTTCCGGATGACCGCCGATTTGCAGTCCCGCCGACGGCTCGGGTTGACAGCGACTCTGGTGCGTGAAGACGGTCGTGAGGGTGACGTCTTTTCGTTGATCGGCCCCAAGCGCTACGACGCGCCCTGGAAGGACATCGAATCACAGGGCTGGATCGCACCGGCGGAGTGCACCGAGGTCCGGGTCACCCTGACCGACGCCGAGCGGCTCGGTTACGCGATAGCCGAACCCGAGGAAAAGTACCGGATCGCTGCCACCGCTCGGACGAAAATGCCGGTGGTGAAATCGATTTTGGCCAAACACGTTGGCGAACCAACCCTGGTCATCGGAGCATATTTGGAACAGCTGGAGGAGCTGGCAGTTGCGTTGGATGCGCCGATCATCCAGGGGTCGACTCGAAATGCCGAGCGGGAGAGGCTTTTTGATGCTTTCCGCAATGGTGAGGTAAGCACGCTGGTGGTGTCCAAGGTGGCGAACTTCTCCATCGATCTACCGGAAGCCACTGTTGCCATTCAGGTCTCGGGTACCTTCGGATCCCGGCAGGAGGAAGCCCAGCGCCTTGGACGGTTACTCCGCCCCAAAGTGGACGGCCGGCAGGCACACTTTTACTCCGTTGTCTCTCGCGACACTCTGGACACCGAGTACGCCGCGCACCGGCAGCGCTTCCTGGCCGAACAGGGCTACGCCTACCGGATCGTGGACGCCGACGATCTACTGGGTCCCGCGCTGCCGAACCCGGATGCGGTTTGATGGATGTCATGAGTGAGAACAACACCGGACCCGGAGACGATTTCGATCGCGAGATTGCGGCGGAATCCGAACTGGGCGGCGAGGGCCTGACCGAGGACGATCTACTGGCCGAGGACATCTTCGATGTGTGGCTTGAATTCGGCTGGTTCAGCCTGCTCCCCACGGCGGTCTTCAGTATCACCGAGGCCACCGACGGTCTGCGCTTCAGCCGCGAAGACTTTTTCGACGCGGTGGCACTCAATATTTCCGAACACGGCTACACCGAATTGGACGGTGACCCGCTCTGGCTGGTGGCCAACCTGGAGACCGCGCAGGAGCTCGAGCTCGCCGAGCCGGGCGAGTACGACGAATATGTCGAGGGCGAGCGGCAGCAACGAGCAAACTGGCAGGAATTGACCGCCCGGGAGCCATCGCTGGCGGTGCAGTCACTTGATGGCCTGCTGGAGCTGCTGATCAGGTTGGAACTGATCGAGTCCGCCGAGAGGGACGGCGTCGAGCTCCTCGAACTGGCCGACGAAGTCCCGGATCCGGTGGGTCTGCTCCCGCTGAGCGATGATGAGCAGCAGGAAATGCTCGAGAAGCGGCCCACGGAGGAGCCCGACCCGGTCCTGCAGTCCCTCCATCAGTTCCTCTTCCACAGCGAGGACACCGATCTCGCCACCAGTATCGGACGCCTGAGCAAACAGGCAATGGTGGACCCGGAACAGACCAAGATCCTGCTGGCCGCTCTGGTTTTCGGCGACGCGTATGGGCTGACGGTAGAACGTTTTGCGCCGTTGGCCATGGAAGAAATCTTGACGTTGGCCGAGCACCAAAAGTTCACCATCAAGGTGGACCGCAGCGCCGAAGGCCTGCAGGAGCACGGCCACTGAACTTCAAGCTCGTGAACTTCAAGCTCGTGAACTTGAAGCCTGTGAACTTCAAGCTCGTGAACTCCCAGCCGATGAACCCTGAGTTCGACCCCGGAGCCTGATCTGGGCGAACTCAGGGTCGGGCTTCAGGGCAGGTTCGGGGATGTCCCCGGATGTTTGCCGGCGGTAATCCGGCCAAACTCGGAACATGACAAACCCAACGTATCGCCGGCTCACCCTCTCCGCTTCCGATAAGAAGATCGGCGGTGTTTGCGGTGGTATTGCCGAGTACCTCTCGATCGATCCCGGTGTCGTCCGGATCGCTGTCGTAATTGGCGCTATCTTCTCCCTCGGCGCGGTCGGGGTGGGATATCTGGCCGCCTGGGCGGTGATGCCGCACAACTGATCGGAGTCGGGGTCCGGCTACCTTGGTCAGGTGAAGAACCGAAGTCCGGTGCGGAATCGAAGCCAGAACCCAAGTCCGGTACGACTGCGAAGTGCGGTGCGAGGGCGGGGCGTGCCCCGATCATTCCTGATCGGTGCGGTGACGTCGGTGCTGCTTCTGACCTCATGCACCGCCGGACCGGACCAGCAAAGCGCCGATTCCACCAGCGAAGGCACATCGGGCGCCATCACAATTCCGGTGACCGGCATCTCGCTGCTACCCACCGCCGGGGCTACCGAATCCCCGTCCAGCTCGTCCCCGACGCCGACCACCCAGCCGGGGGTGCTCACCGGACCCGGTATTGACGACACGACCATCACCCTGGGATCCCTGGTGGATCCGGAAGCCGACCGTGGCTTTCAGCAGGGCTTGGCCCTCTGGGCAGGTTCGATCAACAACTCGGGCGGAGTCTGCGGACGGGTAATACAGATCTCGACCGGCACCAGCGCTGATCTCGCGCGGAGCTATCGAGACCTCGGTGCGTCGGTGCTGGGCTTCGCCACCAGCGCAGCCACCGAAGCACAAGCCGATTCACTCGCCGGGCTGATGACGGCCGACCAGATGCCGGCGCTCACCTTCGGGGGCTCCAGCACCGATCTGCGGCAGGTCAGCCCGGTCATCATCGGTCCCACCGATGACATCCTGGCCATTGACGCCCTGAATTACTTGATCACCTCCGGGACGATTACCACCGGCGACACGGTCGGCGTCCTGCTGAACACCTCACGGGCAGCGCAAGACGCGCTGAAGGGATTGCGGTGGCGCGCTGACCTCGAAGGCATCGCACTCGAGACCACCACTGATCCGGACATCGCAGCCGCTGATTTTGCCGTGCTGCCGGCCGCGCTGGCCCTCGTTGATCCGGCAGTTGCCGCCGGCCTCGCGCACGAGCTTCCACTCACGACGGTGGTCCTGACCAATGAATCCGGCTATCGCGCCGATCTGGTCAGTCCGGCCGATGCCCGGCACCTGCGGGTTGTGCTGGCCACCCCGGCCTATGGCTCGGATCACCCGGGAGCCGTGGCGGTCGCCGCCGCCTTCAGCGCGGCCGGGATGGTCGACCCCGGGCCGCTGCTCTTCGCCGGGTACGCGGTCGGCGCGACCTGGCAGCGGCTGCTCGCAAAGGCCTGCGACGAGGGGAACCTCACTCGCGATGCGGTGATCGCTG
>JBBSUU010000411.1:0-3409 GCA_038234115.1 Mycobacteriales bacterium | reverse complement strand
GCGCTTACGCATCGGCACGGCGCGACGGTAACTTGACGGATGCGCGGCAGGCAGCCGAACTGAGTTGGAACAGCGGTCGTTTTCCCGGCGAGAACGCAGACCCCGCGAATGTGAAGGTGTGGGGCATCGATGCGTCCCTGGACAGTCTGACCCGGGCCCCCGGGGGGCAACCCGAGCCAACGTTATTCGGCGAGCTGGCGATGAGGTTGTGGCTACCGCTGCTGGAAGCAGAACAGGTGCAATGGTTATGAACCCAGCTGCTAATTCCGATACATCACCGGCTGATGACCGAACACCTGCAACGGTGCAGTCACCGCCCCCGGTGCGGATGCTGCCTTTCGATATCAACGGCCCGTTGCCCACCGGGACGGCGCTGCTGGAAGCCAGCGCCGGTACCGGTAAGACCTTCACCATCGGTTCGCTGATCACCCGATACATCGCCGAGGGAGTGGCCACCCTTGATCAGATCCTGGTGGTGACCTTCGGTCGCACCGCAAGCCAGGAATTGCGAGAGCGTATCCGCGGGCAGTTGGTGATCGCCGAGCGGGAATTGGCCAGGAACGGAGATGTCGAAACGGCGGCAGCGCCGGCGAAGCGGGTTGGCGCCGCCCAGGTGCAAACCCGTCGCAGCCGGTTGATCAGGGCCTTGGCCGACTTCGACGCCGCAACGATAGCCACCACACATCAATTCTGCCAACAGGTTCTCACCGAACTGGGGGTGGCCGGTGATACTGACCCGGGGGTGGAACTGGTGGAGGACCTGGACGAGCTGATCGTTCAGGTGGTTGATGACCTGTACCTGCGTCAGTATGGGGTGGCACGGCGGATGGACCCCAATGAACTCGCTGCAACCGCTACGGCGCAGGTGCCGAGTTCAGAACCGCCGTTCAGTCGTGGTCAGGCGTTGGAACTGGGACGCAAGGCAGTGGGTGACCCGCAGGCCTTCCTCGAGCCACTGGCAGTCGATCCGAACAGTGAGCCGGGTCTTCGTCGACGGTTTGCCGCCGGGGTTCGGGCCGAGGTCGACCGGCGAAAACAGCGGCTCGGGATTCTGGGGTACGACGACCTGTTGAGTAAATTGGCCGACGCGTTGCGCCCGGAAACTGCCGCCGCCCGCGACCGGATGCGCGGCCGTTGGCAGTTCGTCCTGGTGGATGAGTTCCAGGACACCGACCCCGTTCAGTGGCAGGTCCTCCAGTTGGCTTTTGCCTCTCACGCAACCATGGTGCTGGTGGGGGATCCCAAGCAGGCGATCTATGCCTTCCGTGGCGGCGACGTCTTTACCTACCTCGGTGCCGCTCGGAGTGCTGACAGCCAAGCAACATTGAGCGAAAATTTCCGCAGTGACGCGCCTTTGGTGCAGGCTCTGCAGGCCACCCTGGATCGGGCCCAATTGGGTGACCCGGATATTGTGGCCCGCCGCGTGGTCGCCGCAATCCCCGGCAGCAGATTGCAGGGGGCCCCGCACGGTGCACCGTTCCGGCTTCGTGTGGTCCGGCGAGATCAATTCGGTATCGCGAACTCTCGGTCGATCCCCGTCGGTCGAGCGCGGGAGTTTGTGGCCGGGGATCTCACCGCCGACGTGGCCACGCTGCTCAGTTCGGCCGCTCAATTTGGTGGCCGCCCCATTGCACCAGGGGATATCGCCGTCCTGGTGGCCACCCACAAACAGGCCGCTTTGATTCAAGAACACCTTGCGCGGCAGGCAATCCCGGTGGTGATCGCCGGTGGTGGCAGTGTTTACGCCACCGAAGCGGCCGAGAACTGGCTGGTTCTGCTCGAAGCCCTCGAGCAACCGCATTCGGCGTCCAAGGTGCGTGCTGCAGCGCTCACCGAATTCGTTGGACTGGGCGCATCGGAACTGGGTGACCCGGATCCGCAGGTGGATTCCGAGCTCACCGACCAGTTGACCGTCATGATGCACCGATGGTCGGGCATCCTCGCCGGCAGCGGCGTGGCAGCCCTGTTCGAGGTCATCAGTACCGAGTACGATCTCGGTCCGCGCTTGCTGGCCAGAACCGGCGGCGAGCGACTTCTGACCGACCTTCGCCATATCGGGCAGGATCTGCACGCCACCATGGTGAACACCGACCTCGCGCTACCGGGATTGACCCAGTGGATCCGGTTGCGGCGTATCGATGCCGAACGTGATCACAGCCCGGAACGGATCAGACGATTGGACAGTGATAAGGCAGCTGTTCAGGTGGTTACCCTGCACGCCAGCAAGGGATTGCAATATCCGGTCGTGTACCTACCATTTGCTTTCGACCGCTGGGTGGCGCCGGCCGATATCCTCCTCTATCACGATGATTCGGGGCGTCGCACCCTGGACGTCGGGGGTGCCAACGCGGCCGATCGACAACAGCGACAGAGTCGAGAGTCGTTGGCAGCAGCAGAATTGGCCGGTGAGTCACTTCGTCTGCTGTACGTCGGCCTGACCAGGGCGCAGTCGCAGGTCATCACCTGGTGGGCACCGACCACTAACACCCCGACGTCGGCGCTCCACCGGCTGTTGTTCGGTCGCCACGCCGGTAGCGGCGTCATCCCCGACTCGCAACGGGTTCCGAGCGATGACGCTGCTGCCACCGAAATGGACCGGTGGGCCGCCCGCGGCGGGCCGGCGATTGAGGCCGCGGTGCCGGCCAAGCACGCACCGATTGCGGTCGAATCGCAACCGACCTCGGTGTTGTCGGTCCGTAACCTCTCGCGCGCCGTCGACATCCAATGGCGACGCACGTCCTACTCGGCGTTGACCGCGACGGACACCTACCATACTCCGGTCCCGGTCCCGGTGCCGGCAGAGGCGGAGGCCGCGATCACCGATGATGAAAGACTGCTGCCGGTGTTGGGCGCGGCCGTCGCCTTCGACGATGCCCAGACAGCGACCGATGTGGTGTCACCGATGCAGAACCTACCGAGGGGGACCGCTTTCGGCACCCTGATCCACGCGATTTTGGAACATGTCGACCCCCGACCGGCCGACCCGGTAGCGCTTCTGTCCAGCGAGTTGCTTACGCAATGCACTGAGCAACTGCGCCGATTCCCGATCGATGTGAGCGCTGCGGAATTGGCCGGGGCGCTGCTTCCGATCTACTCAACCCCCCTGGGGCCCTTGGCATCAGGCCTCACCCTCGGCGATATCGGAGCTTCGGACCGACTGGTCGAGCTCACTTTTGAGATGCCGCTGACCGGAGGTGAGCGGCCCAGTGGCCTCCTGACCCTGGCCGATCTGGCGCCGCTGTGGGACCGCCATCTCGGTTCAGCGGACCTGATGGGTGGTTATTCGCAGCGACTGGCCGGACCAGAACTTTCGACCCGATCGCTGCGGGGGTACCTCAACGGATCATTGGATGCGGTGTTGCGGCTCCCCGGGCCGCGATATCTGATCATCGACTACAAGACCAACTGG
>JBBSUU010000410.1:0-3412 GCA_038234115.1 Mycobacteriales bacterium | reverse complement strand
TCGGACCGGGATTTGGCCGTGCTATATGTGCCGGGATTGGAATTACCGGTGCTGAACCTGCGGGCAGCACCCGCGGTATCGCAGGACGATGCCATCGTGCTCGGTTACCCCGGAGGCGGCCCATATACCGTCACACCGGCCCGGATCCGTTCCGATTACGACCTCTCCGGTCCCAACATCTATGGGACCGACACGGTAAATCGGGATGTGTATATCCTGCGGGCCGCGGTCCGCCCCGGGAACTCCGGTGGGCCGCTGCTGGACACCCAAGGGCAGGTCATCGGGGTGATCTTCGGTTCGGCGATCGATGATCCGGAAACCGGGTTTGCGATGACGGTCGCCGAGGTGCAATCGACGGTGACAGCTGGACTGACGGATACCTCGGAGGCCGACACCGGCGCTTGCGCCATGCATTAATTAACGACGGTTGTCAGGCGGTCGGGAGTTGCCGCACAAAGTTGGCAATGAGTGAGGTCACCCGATCCGGCGCTTCTTCAGCTGGATAGTGACCGATTCCCAGCAGCAGGTGTTGGGTGTACTCCCCCTTGCACAGCGGCGCAGCCTCGGCCAGCAGCCCGACCGGGATCAGCGGGTCGCCTTGTCCGCCAATATGCAGCACGGGCTGGGCCACGGGTTGTCGGATCAGGGCTTCTCGGTGGCGGAGGCCATCAGAGCGCCAGGGCGAGCGGGCTACCCACCGTAAATGTTCGACCGCAGCATGAGCGGCCCCGGGGATGCCGATCGCCTGACGCATTTTGTTGATGACCGCTGCAAAATCTACCGAGGCCACCCAGGCCGGCCCGGCGTCTCGGCGCAGCATGCGTTCCAGCCGAGCGCCACCACCGGCCGCCAGGCGCCGTTCCGGCCACCATGGCCAGAGCGAGAATCGCAGCAGTTGCCGGTATCCACCGGTCACCGCCGAACGGCGCATCTTGGCCAACGACAGCGGATGGGCGGCTGCAATAGCCACCACCCCGCGCACCTGCGCCGGTCTGATGGCCGCGGCGTTGAAAGCGCACATGCCGCCAAAACCATTTCCCACCAGTACTGCTTCACGCTCGCCGAGGGCCCTGATCAGACCGGAGATGTCCCCGGCCTGGGTGAAGGCATCGTAACCGAGGGGCGGTTTATCCGAATCGCCGTACCCGCGCAGATCAATGGCCACCACCCGAAATCCTTCGAGCGGAAGGCCTTCCAGCTGATTCCGCCACGACCACCAGAATTGGCCGAATCCGTGAAGGAGCAGGATCAAGGGGCCGGCGCCGGCTTCCACAGCATGAAATCTGATGCCATTGGCGCTCACATCCAAATGCTTCCAAGGACCCGGATAGCGAACGATGGACGGATTAGGCGGGGCTTGGGAAGGCTGCTCGCCGGAACGAATCATTTTCATCGGATGGGGGTGGTGGCGCAGGGGTCGGCTCCCGAGAGATCCGAGCAACCGCCGCCGATTCCCCCGACGCGACAACTCAGCTCAGCCTTTGAGATCCACATCTGAGTGGGCAGCCGCCTGCCGCAAGGTGCTGGCGGTGTCCTGCAGCGAAGTGATGGTGCGTTCCGGCTTCGTGATCTTTTTGACCTTCTTGATGCCGAGGAAGACCAGGGCACCGGCAATGACCAACATCGCAAAGAACACGATGGTGAAGGCGGCCCATCTGGGTAGCCAGATCGCCAGGACCTCACCGATCATCAGCCAGAAAAAGAAGAGACTGAACAATCCGATCACACCGGCGATGATGAAGAACACCGCGCCGACCACGCCCTGTTTGGCCGAAGCTACGACTTCCAGCTTCGCCAGTTCCAGTTCGGCTCTGACCAGGGTGGACACCTGCGAGGCAGCCTCTTTGACCAGGGTTCCAATGGAAGAGTCGCGATCCACGTCAACTTCCGGGGTCAGCGGGATGGAGGGCTGCGCGTAGCCTGTTGCACTGCGTGCGGAAGCTCCGGGCTTGGTCCCTGGGTAGGACATGGGCACTCTCCTGATCTGGCGAAGACATGATCTGAATACATCGACGACGGAAATCGACGAAAAATAGCGGTACGGGTGGCGATGGTATCTGCCGTGCTCATCGTGCCATGAATGGCGTACCAGTTTGCCCGGCGTCGGCGCCGAACAGGCCACACCGGCTGCAAACCACTCACACCGCTCCGGTACCCACGCTCTGTCGCCGGATAAACCTGCCTTCTTCTTCGATCGCCCGCCGTCAGTCCGATTTGCCTTTGGCCAGGCCGCTGTTGATCATGCCCATGACGGCCGAATCCTGCAGGGTGCTGACATCGCCGAGATCGCGACCCTCGGCGACATCGCGAAGTAACCGACGCATAATCTTGCCGGACCGGGTCTTTGGCAGCTCGGGCACGATCAGAATCTGCCTCGGCTTTGCGATCGGACCGATTTCCTGCGCCACATGATTTCGCAGCGCCGCCACCAAATCCTCCTTGGCGGCGTCGTCCTGGCCACCGACCGAGCCTCGCAAAATGACGAAGGCCACGATCCCCTGGCCGGTCATCGCATCTGTCGCTCCGACCACCGCCGCTTCGGCAACAGACGGATGTGACACCAACGCGGATTCGACCTCAGTGGTGGAGATGCGGTGGCCGGACACATTCATCACGTCATCCACGCGACCAAGGACCCACAGCGCGCCATCACTGTCGTACTTGGCGCCGTCGCCGGCGAAGTAGTAACCCTGCGCGGGAAAACGGGACCAGTAGGTGTCCTTGAATCTTTGGTCGTCGCGCCAAATGGTGCGGAGCATGGCGGGCCAGGGTCGATCCACCACTAGGTAGCCACCCGAGCCGGGACCGACCGGGACACCCTCGTCATTGACGATTTGTGCACTCACGCCTGGCAACGGCAGCATCGCCGAGCCCGGTTTGGTCGCCGTGACCCCAGGGAGTGGGGAGATCATGATGGCGCCGGTTTCTGTCTGCCACCAGGTATCGACGACGGGACAGTTGTTGTGTCCGATGGTTTCTCGGTACCACATCCATGCTTCCGGGTTGATCGGTTCACCCACCGAACCCAGCACTCGCAGTGACTCCAACGAGTACCTGTTCGGAATTTCGGCACCCCACTTCATGAAGGTCCGGATCAGCGTGGGGGCGGTGTAGTAGATAGACACCTTGTACTTGTCGATGATTTCCCAATGCCGACCTTCGTGCGGCGAATTTGGCGTGCCCTCGTACATCACCTCGGTGGCACCGTTGGCCAGTGGCCCGTAGACGATGTAGGAGTGCCCGGTGACCCAGCCGATGTCAGCGGTGCACCAGAAAACATCCTGCCCGGCTTTGTGGTCGAAGGCGACATGATGGCTGTAGGCGACCTGCGTCAGGTAGCCGCCGGAGGTGTGCAGGATGCCTTTTGGGTGACCGGTGGTACCTGAGGTGTAGAGCAGGAACAGCGGCTGCT
>JBBSUU010000409.1:0-3413 GCA_038234115.1 Mycobacteriales bacterium | reverse complement strand
TCGATGGTCGAGGGCCGGATTTCGCAAGGTGTCGTGGTCGGTGACGGAAGCGATGTCGGCGGTGGCGCTTCCATCATGGGCACCCTTTCCGGTGGCGGAAAGCAGGTGGTGTCGGTCGGCGAGCGTTGTTTGCTCGGCGCCAACGCCGGGGTCGGCATTTCGCTGGGCGATGACTGTGTGGTGGAAGCCGGGCTCTACGTCACGGCGGGTATCAAGCTGAACCTTCGCGAGGGCAAGTCATCACGCGTGGTCAAAGCTGCCGATCTGTCAGGGTTATCGGGGCTGTTGTTCCGCCGTAATTCGCTGGACGGCAGCGTGGAGGCGGTGCCGCGAGCCGGTTCCTGGGGTGGCCTGAACCAGATACTGCACGCCGGCCAGTAGGTCAGGAGATCAAAGCCAGAACCGACACCGGAACTGTGATCCCGGTGGGTGTTTGGTCGGACGCAGCGGCCTACAGACCATCATAGAACTGGTTAGGTCGTAGTGGTTCGCACGAGAGCTGCTGAATCAACGGCGGACGTCAGCCGAAGTTGACGCCTTGGGCCAGCGGGAGCGTGCCGGAGTAGTTGATCGTGTTGGTCGCTCTTCGCATGTAACCGCGCCAGGCATCCGAGCCGGATTCGCGACCGCCGCCGGTGGACTTCTCACCGCCGAAGGCACCGCCGATCTCAGCTCCCGAAGTACCGATGTTGACATTGACGATGCCACAATCAGATCCGTCCGAGGCCATGAACTGTTCTGCCTCACCCTGATGCGTGGTGAAGATACTGGATGAAAGTCCCTGCGGCACAGCGTTTTGCACCTCAATCGCGGCCGCCAGCTCGCTATAGGTCATCATATAGAGGATCGGTGCGAAGGTCTCCTGCCGGACGATATCGGTCTGCGACGGCATTTGGACGATGGCCGGCGAGACGTAAAACGCACCATCGCTACCCGAGTGGCGTTCGCCGCCGACCAGCACGGTGCCACCTTCGGCAACCGCCTGCTCCAGGGCGGCCCGCATTTTGGCATATCCGGCCTCGTTGATCAGTGGCCCGACAAGCGTGCCCTCCTCGCTCGGGTCGCCGATCGCCAGGCCGGTGTACACCGACACCAGCTTGGTGACCAGCGCATCCTTGACACTTTCGTGAACAATCAGCCGCCGCATACTGGTGCAGCGCTGACCGGCGGTTCCAGCGGCAGCAAAAACAATGCCACGGGCCGCCAGATCCAGATCGGCCGACGGCGCCACGATCGCCGCATTGTTGCCACCGAGTTCCAGGATGGTCCGGCCGAATCGAGCCGCCACTCGTGGTCCGACCTCGGCTCCCATTCGCTCCGAGCCGGTGGCTGATAGCACCGGGATATCCCGACTGTCCACCAGCGCCGACCCGGCAACCCGGTCGGCGATGAGCAGCACATTGATGTCGGCCGGCGCCGAGCAATCGGTAACAGCCTGCGCCAGGAGCGCCGAACTGGCCATTGCGGTCAGCGGCGTCAGCTCCGAGGGTTTCCAGACCACAGCATTTCCACACACCAGGGCAAGGGCGGTATTCCAGGCCCAGACCGCCACCGGGAAGTTGAACGCCGAGATCACCCCGACCACACCGACCGGGTGCCAGGTTTCCATCAGCCGGTGACCCGGGCGTTCGGACGGCATAGTGCGCCCTTCGAGCTGTCGGGATAGTCCAACGGCAAAGTCGCAGATATCGATCATCTCCTGCACTTCACCGAGCGCTTCGGAGGTAATCTTTCCCACTTCGACAGTGACCAGCGCGGCCAGATCTTCTTTGTGCTCCGTCAGTAATTCGCCCAGTCGTTTGATCAGGTTGCCGCGGATCGGAGCCGGCACCAACCGCCACTGCGCGGATGCTTCTTTGGCCGCCAGAATGCGGTTCTGTACCTGATCCACCGTTAAAGCCGCCACCTCGAAGAGTTCCTCGCCAGTGATCGGGGTGCGGGCCATGAGAGATTGACCGGTGACCGGTTGCAGTTCGACGCCGCAGGCCAACAAACTCTGCAGAGCCATTTCCCGAAGTTCGGCGGTGGACTTGGTGGTGACGGCGGTACTCATGCGGTTGTCTCCAAAACTAGTGATGCGATGAGGAAAGCTATTTCGCCGGGTCCGGCAATGACCGGCCCAAAGTTTGGGCAGCAGCCTCCAGGGAGCGCCCCTGCTGCTGATGGTAGAGCGCGGTGGGATCGGACAATGGTCGGCGCAGTACTCCTTCGAGCCAGTCCGAGTCCAATGTCTGGGCTTCCTGGCCGAGATCTTTCGTTCCGTCCGAGGTGAGGTTCGAGGCGAAGATGCCCGCTGCGGATTGCGGCAGGAAGTCTTCGTACACGATGGGCGTAGCGATCAGCCAGCCGGTTTCCAGCAAGGACGAGAGGTCAACGGGGCACGGGGTCGGGGGTAGGTCCGCACCGACGGTGTATTCGAAGAATCCCAGACCCGACACCGCGAGTTCGTGTTCGGTCACCGGTAGGTTTTCACGCCAGACGTCGCGAGCGACTTCGGCTCGGTCCAAGCCGTCGCGTCGACGAAGTTCTACCTTGGCGATCATTTCGTCGTAGATCCGGCGCCCGGCGTGGGTCAGGGCAATACCGCGGGCTTCTACTTCGCCGAAACGTACTCGCAGTGATGATTTTTCCAGAGTTCCGTCAGCGAGGCGGAAGGCTCGGGGTTCGGCCAGCGCCCGAAACGACGTCTGCCGCAGCAGGACGTCGGGCCCTTCCCAAGCCGGCGGCCCCTGAATTTCGTCGATCATCTGGATCCCCCGATCGGCCATCCGGCGATAGAGCTCGTCGATGTCCAGCACCCGTGGTGTCAGATGATTGATGTGAGTGCTTGCCACACCGCCGATGTCGGCGGCCACGGCGGAAATCTGCTCGAGCTCCCGATACCAGTTGAGGTCGACCGGCTCTGTCGAGAGCTCGAAGGCCGCCACAGCCAGCCGCAGGAATTGCTCGGCATCTGCGGGCCCGAGGCAGCGATCGACCTCGGCTCGATCGGCTAGTTCCAGAAGCTCCGCCGGGAACAGCACCCGAGCATCCAGAAACGATTCCAACCGGGTCTGCATATCGGCGGCGAAGAATCGTCGGTCGCCGGGAGTCAGCATCGAGGTGAAAACCCGAAACGGGTTACGCGCCAATTCCGCCTTGTCAATTGGACGAAATGCGGTGGAAACAACCGGGATCGAGCTGCCAATTGCCTCCCGCAGGTCGTAGAACCCAACTGGAAACATACCCATGGCGCCGAAGATTCTTGCCAGCTGGGCCATCTCACGGGGCGATCCGACCCGGATCGCCCCATGGCGCTCGGCCGTCACCCGCTCGATGCTGCCCAGCCGCAGCGCACCATCGCCGCGTTCGGCGAGCACATCCTGGTTGACCTGCCCACTCACCTCGAGCAACGTGGTGTACGCCGGCACCTC
>JBBSUU010000408.1:0-3429 GCA_038234115.1 Mycobacteriales bacterium | reverse complement strand
CGAGGCGCCCGGCGGGATCAGGATGGTCGAGTCCAACTGGTCGATGATGGCCGGGCCCTGGAGAACAGTTCCACAGGCGAGGTTGTCACGATGATGCACCGGGGTGTCCACCCACTGGGTGGTCTCGAACCAGACGGGACGAATCTCCGTCGGGTCCGGCGGGTCCTGACGAACGGTCTCCTCGAAGGCGAAGTCCGGTTTGGGGGTGCGGCCGATGGCCTGAAGACCGATCTGATAGATCTCGACCGGGGTGTCGTCCCGCCTGAAGGCAAATTCCTGCTCGTGCTGCTCGTGAAAACGGGCGATGGCGTGGGTCAACGGGTTGGCGCCCGGGGTGATGTCAACTGTCAGCGACCGCCACTGCCCGGAGTACCGCATGGAAACCGAACGCTGGAGTTCGATATTTTCTGGCGCCACCTGCTCCTTGGCGAGCCGGTCCAGGGCCTCGACTTCCAGGCCCGCAAAAGCTTTTTCGAATTCGGAGTCGGTGATCTGGGAGGCCAGGCGAGAGTACATCGCCGACAGGTCGTGCCGTACGTCGACAAGCAGACACCCTAGGGCGGAGGTGACGCCGGGATTGGCCGGCACCAGAACCGTCGGAATGCTGAGTTCCCTGGCCACCTCCGCCCCGTGCAAAGCGCCGGCGCCGCCGAAGGCAATCAGGACGAAGTCTCTGGGGTCGAGGCCACGCCGGATGGATACCAACCGCACCGCATCGGCCATGTTGGCGTTGGCCACCTTCACGATGGCGCCGGCGGCGTCCTCCAACGGCAGCCCGAGGGGCTCGGCGATGCTCTTGAGCGCAGTCTTCGCGAGGGAGACGTCCAGTGTCTTGGCGCCGCCGGCCAAACTGCTGCCCAACCGCCCGAGGAACAGGTTTGCATCGGTGTTCGTCGGATCCTCGCCGCCGGTTGCGTAGCAGGCCGGACCGGGCGCGGCGCCGGCCGATTGGGGACCGTTGCGCAGTGATCCAGCGATGTCGAGCCAGGCCAGCGATCCGCCGCCGGCACCGATGGTCAACACCTCGATGCTGGGGAAAATGATCGGATGGCCGTATTCGACGTGCCATTCCTTGGTCACCCGGAGTTCACCGGTGTTGATCAGGCAGATGTCGGTGGACGTGCCACCCATATCCAGTCCGATGGCGTTGAGGTAGCCGCATTGAAGCGCCACGTGCTTGGCCGCAATGGCGCCGGCAGCGATTCCGGACGCTGCCAACCGCACCGGATAGCGTCCCACCATGCGCGGGGTCATCGATCCCCCACCCGAATGCAGCAGCAGCAAATCGCCCTGATAGCCGTCCTTCTCGAGTTCTTTCTCCAGCCGGTCGACGTAGCCGGTGACCAGCGGGGCGAGGACGGCGTTGGCGACCGTCGTGTTGAACCGTTCGTACTCAAAAATCTCGGGCAGAATTTCGGCGGAGGTGCAGACCGAAACGTCCGGCATCTGTTCCTGCAGCATCTCCCGCATCCTTATTTCGTGATCGGGATTGACGTAGGAGTTGATGAAGCAGATGGCAACCGTCTCGACACCGCGCAATTTCAGCACGGCGATGAGCCGGCGCGCCTCCTCCTCGTCCAGCGGTTCGATGATCTCGCCCTGGTAGCCGACCCGCTCCGTCACCTCGAAGCGATCCCGGCGCCGGATGTAGGGTCCGCTGACATCGTTGTAGGCGTCCCACAAGTCGTCCTTGGTCCCATCACGAGTCTCGATGATGTCCCGGAAACCGCGGGAGGTGATCAGCGCCGCCTTCGGAAACTTTCTGGTGATCAACGCGTTGGTGGCCACCGTTGTCCCGTGGGAGAAAAGCACCACATCGCGAAGATTGACTTCCCCGCGCTTGACGCCGGCCATGATCGCCTGCATCGGGTCGTCCGGGGTGGACGGCACCTTGGTCACCCGCACCTGACGGAGATCCTCATCAAAAATGCACACGTCGGTGAAGGTGCCTCCAACGTCTACAGCGACTCTCAAACTCGGCATAGCTACCTCCTGTGGTCCACAGCACTGTGGTGGTTCGGCTTATCAGATAGTGGCTGACGGGCCGGGAAGAGGCACTGTCCTAGCATAAGAAGAATGTCGGGTGAGTTGTTCGATCTACCAAACCAGGAGCAGGCATGGCGGCTCCTGCCCCACTGACCGTGCGGGACATCGTCGCGAACGCATCCCTGGGACTTACCGTCGTCGTTCCCGGTGACCTCGACGCAGTCCTGCGCGGCGCGCACACGATAGAAATCGAACGTCCGTCGCGCTGGTTGGAACCAGGCTGGCTGATGCTCACCACGGGACTCCGCTTTCGCGGCGCCGCCGACTCCGCGGAACCGGCGGAACTGATCAGGGAACTGCAGGCGGCCAAGGTGGCCGGGCTGGCATTCGGCATCGGCGTGCATTTCCAGGACCTACCACCGGGCCTGGTCACCTGTGCCCGCGAGTTGCAGTTCACCCTTCTCACGGTGGCTTACGACGTCCCGTTCCTGCAGGTCGAGAGTTTCATCAATCGAGCTGACAAATCCGTCGAGATGCATGAGACCAGACGTGCCCTCTGGATCCAGACCGAACTGCTGGATGCGTTGTCGGCAGAGAATCCGCTGGGCTCGTTGATCACCCGGATTGGCCAACTGACGCGCGGTTTCGCCGTCGTGTACGACGAGACCGGAGCCACCGTTGCGGTGACCGGGGCCGGTCCGGTCCGATTGATCTGGGACGAGATTCGCGTCCGGGATCCGCGCCGCCAGCAATTCAGTCTTGGCCGGTGGAGCATCGCAACCCGACCGATTGTGATGGGCGGCATGGGGTATTGGATCGCGATCGGGTCGCAGCGCAAAAGTGTGCTCGACGAACTGTCCGAGCCCATTCTTGATTCCACCCAACGGTTGCTCAGCGCGATCCAGGGTAACCGCGCCCTGCAGGCCAGCCAGGCGCGCGCCGAGACCGCCGAGCTGCTGGCGACCCTGCACCAGGTCATCTCCCCGACGGATGTCCCCGGCATCTGGAACCGTCTGGGCAGCTTCAGATTCCGCCCGCAGAGCGTCCTTCGTGCCTTCGTCACGATGGGCCAGGCGCTGCCGCTGCACGCAGCGGGAAGCGATGCTCGCAAGTCATTGGATTCACTCGCCGCCGATGCCCAGCGCAGCGGTCTCCCCATCATTTTCCAGCAGCGCGAAACCAATCGTTCGCCCGGTCTGACCGGGATTGCGGCAGAGATCGGGGTGCTGCACGAATGGCTGGCCGGCGTGAGCGAGCATCATCTGGTCGGACTCAGTGAACCTTTCAATGATCTGACGCAGGCTCGCCGAAGTTTTCGGGATGCGGAGCGGGCATCGTGGGTGGCGCAACGCAGGACGAGCGGTGATGCCGGCCGCGCTCCGACCAGCGGGCATCAACGCGCCCCGGCGCATTCCCAACGGGTGGTCCGCTTCGAGGATGTCG
>JBBSUU010000407.1:0-3450 GCA_038234115.1 Mycobacteriales bacterium | reverse complement strand
GGGTGCCCTGGCGAGCAGCAGCCAACTGGGCCACAACTACCTGGTGCATCAGCGGAATGCTGGCCTGGGCATCAAAGATGCTGTCCGGCAATTCAACGCTGCCCTCGGCCTTGCCGGCGGGGCTGGTGATTTGAACTGTTGTCATATCAGGCACCCTTCCCTGACTGTGCGCGCTTGACGGCGCTACGAACCAGCAACAGTCCACCCTTGGGGCCGGGAACGGCGCCCTTGATGAGCAGCAGACCCTTATCGGCGTCGATGGCGTGAACCGTGAGGTTCTGAGTGGTGGATTTGACGTGTCCCATCCGACCCGCCATGCGCATGCCCTTGAAGACACGGCCGGGGGTGGAGCAACCTCCGATGGAACCGGGGCTGCGGTGCTTGCGGTGCACACCGTGTCCTGCGCCGAGGCCCTTGAACCCGTGGCGCTTCATGACACCGGCGGTGCCCTTACCCTTGGTGGTTCCGGTGACGTCAACTTCGACGCCTGCCTCGAACACCTCGGATGCGGTCAGCTCCTGGCCGATTTCGTAACCGGAAACGTCATCGGTGCGCAGCTCGACCAGGTGACGGCGAGGCGTCGTTCCGGCCTTGGCGAAGTGACCAGCCTCGGGCTTGGTTACCTTGCGCGGATCGATCGCGCCGAAAGCGAACTGAACGGCGCTGTAGCCGTCCTTTTCGACTGTCCGGACGGCGGTGATGACGACCGGGCCAGCAGCAACGACAGTGACCGGGATAACCCGGTTGCTCTCGTCGAAGACCTGGGTCATTCCGAGTTTGTGACCCAGAATTCCCTTGATCGTGTTAGCCATAGTTTAAAAACCTTTTCTCCTCGAGACGTGCATCCCAAGGGGTCGTGAGATCCCTACTGGATGTTGACGTCAACCGACGCCGGCAGGTCGATACGCATGAGCGCATCAACTGTCTTCGGGGTCGGGTCGAGGATGTCGATCAGACGCTTGTGGGTGCGCATCTCGAAATGCTCGCGCGAGTCTTTGTACTTGTGCGGCGAGCGGATAACGCAGTACACGTTCTTCTCCGTGGGCAGTGGCACTGGGCCAACCACACGCGCTCCCGTACGGGTCACCGTTTCCACAATCTTGCGCGCTGAGGCGTCGATTGCTTCGTGGTCATAGGCTTTTAGCCTGATGCGGATCTTTTGTCCCGCCACGCTTGCCATCCTTTGCTTGGTCTTGCTCTGACAACTGCTTTTCATCAACCGCTTCATCAAAACTGCCGTGCTGCGCCAAAAGTGCTGGCGTGCGTCGAGGGCATAATTTGCCCAGGCGGGACAGCAAGCCATCAGGCCATGCGCGCTGCCGTACGGAGACGTTCTTCCGCTGCCACTATTCAACTATCCGGGTCCTCCGGTCCACGCGGTCGGGCGTGTCGCCCAACTCGCTCGCGCTGTAACATCGCGCAATACATGGAACGGATGCGCTCACGAGGAGCACGTTGGTTCGGGTGTCACCTGATTTGGGCCGGCACAATGCGACGGCCTTGAATAGGCAACCTGACGAGTATGCCCCACATGGCCTTTGCTGGGCAAATCGTCTCCGTCACACGAGTGCCCGGTGGCGCGTTTCCGCGCACTTTGCGTCCTTCCCGCAACTGCAGACGTTGGTCGGAGCGCTGATTTTCGCGTTTCCGCACCGTTTGCGTCCTTCCCGTAACTGCAGACGCGGGAAGGAACGATTCGGTGAGGAAACACGCTCGGCCAGCCCGAGCACCCTCCTACCGGCCAGCAGACCCAGGCCTGAATTCCTGCCGCCCAGCAGACCTAATCCCCACTGCCAAACCCCTGCCCGACAAAACTTAGCCGACGTAGGCCCCGAGGTACTGCCCGGTAAGCGTGGACTGATCGGCAATGAGTTCGGCGGGGGTGCCCTGGAAAACGATCCGACCACCGTCGTGACCGGCGCCCGGCCCCAGATCGATGATCCAATCGGCGTGCGCCATCACGGCTTGGTGATGCTCGATCACGATCACCGACTTCCCGGCGTCAACAAGCCGGTCCAGTAGACCGAGCAGATTCTCCACATCGGCCAGATGCAGACCGGTGGTCGGCTCGTCGAGCACGTAAACCCCACCCTTCTCGGCCATCCGGGTGGCCAACTTCAGCCGTTGTCGCTCGCCGCCGGACAGCGTGGTGAGCGGCTGACCGAGGCTGATGTAGCCCAATCCCACGTCGACCAAACGGTGCAGGAGGGCATGCGCTGCAGGTATTTTCGCCTCGCCGGCACCGAAGAAGTCTTCGGCGTCAGTCACCGACATGGCGAAGACCTCGCTGATGTCCTTGCCACCGAATTTGTAATCAAGGACCTCCGCCAGGAACCGCTTGCCATCGCACACTTCGCAGACCGTGGCCACGCCGGCCATCATCGCCAGATCCGAGTAGATGACGCCGGCGCCGTTACAGTTCGGGCAGGCACCCTCGGAATTGGCGCTGAACAACGCCGGCTTGACCCCGTTGGCCTTCGCGAAAGCCTTACGGATCGGCTCCAGCAGCCCGGTATAGGTCGCCGGATTGCTCCGCCGGGACCCCTTGATCGCGCCCTGATCGACCGACACCACACCATCTCTATCGGCGACCGATCCCCGGATCAGCGAACTCTTACCCGAACCGGCGACACCGGTCAGCACCACCAGCACGCCAAGCGGGATATCGACATCGATATCCTGCAGGTTGTGGGTCGCGGCCCCCCGTACCTCGAGCTTTCCCGACGACACCCGGACGACCGGTTTGAGTTTTGCCCGGTCGTCCAGATGCCGTCCGGTGAGGGTGCGGCTGGCGCGCAACTGCGCGACGGTGCCCTCGAAGACCACCTCACCACCAGCGGCGCCGGCGCCGGGGCCGAGATCGACGACATGATCGGCAATGACGATCGTTTCCGGCTTGTGCTCCACGACCAGAACGGTGTTGCCCTTATCGCGCAGTTGCAGCAGTAGGTTGTTCATCCGCGCGATGTCATGGGGGTGCAGCCCGATTGTCGGCTCGTCGAAGACGTAGGTGACATCGGTCAGGGACGACCCGAGATGGCGGATCATCTTGGTGCGCTGCGCTTCCCCACCGGATAACGTGCCGGCGGGCCGATCCAGCGACAGGTAACCGAGCCCGATCTCGACGAAGGACCTGAGCAAGTGCTCCAGCGCCCCGACCAACGGCCCGACGGATGGTTGCGCCAAGGAGGCGACCCAGTCGGCGAGATCACTGATCTGCATCGAGCAGGCGTCGGCGATGTTGATGCCCTCGATCTTGGACGACAGGGCACCTTCGTTGAGCCGCGTGCCATGGCATTGCGGGCAGAGTTGAAAGGTCACCGCTCGCTCCACGAAAGCGCGGATATGCGGTTGCAAGGAGTCGACATCTTTTGCCAGAAAGGACTTTTGAATCTGCGGAATCAGCCCCGTGTAGGTCAGATTGATTCCTTCGACCTTGATCTTGGTCGG
>JBBSUU010000406.1:0-3451 GCA_038234115.1 Mycobacteriales bacterium | reverse complement strand
CCCTGCTCTGGCGACGGGTGCTGATCCGCGAGGGAAAGATGCCTTCGCTGAGGCGGTTCACCCGGCTGGGTCTGCTCACCACTCCGTTGGCCTTGGTGGGCTCGGTGGTGGCGCTCGGAGTCGGGTTGGCCATCTTCGGCTGAACTTCTTGGATGTCGATCTCGCCGTTCAGGTCGTCGCGGTTCGGGCCGGGTTCGACAGATCACCATCCACGTCGGCGTTGCGCAGTCCCCAGTTCGACCCCGGGTGCCGGAGAATGTCACTCGATGGACTCTTCTGCCCGCCGACCCAGACACGCCCTGCCGCTCACGGTCAAGGGTGTCGTTGTCCGGCGCGACAAGGTTCTTCTGACGAAGGACGGCCCTACCGAATGGACCCTCCCGGGCGGCCTATCGGATGCCGTCGAATCCGCCGATTCTGTCCTGGCCACACTGATCTACCAGCGCACCGGGCAGCAGGTGGCCGTTGGCCCTGAAGTCAGTGATGCGGTAGCCGGCGAGAATGGTGCTCGCTCGCAAGTGACGACTTACGGCTGCGTGTTGCGTTCACGCACGCCGTTGCAGTTGGCGTCTGAGTCCCACCAATTGGCGTGGTTACCGATCGATGATCTACCCGCCGGTCTGAATGCCGATGAGCTCACTGCGATCACCGTCTGGCGCGATCACGCCGACCGGTTCTGACGGACCGATCTGACGATCATCAGTCGATCAGATCCGGAATGCCCTCATCTGCCTCGGTACCACCGCGCAACATGAACATGATCGAATCCAGCTCGTCGGGTTTCACCAATACCTCACGGGCCTTGGAACCTTCCGAAGGACCGACGATTCCTCGGTTCTCCATCAGATCCATCAGTCGGCCGGCCTTGGCAAAACCGATGCGGAGCTTGCGCTGCAGCATCGAGGTCGAACCGAGTTGGGAATTGATCACCTGTTCCACGGCCAGCAACAAGATTTCCAGGTCATCACCGATATCGGGATCTACCGCCTTCGACGGATCCTGTTTCACCTTTGTCACGCCGTCGGTGTAGTCCGGCGTGGCTTGTTGCTTGGTAAAGGCCACGACCTGGGCGATCTCCTCATCGGAGACATAAGCGCCCTGGATCCGGGCCGCCTTACCCGCGCCCATCGGCAGATACAGCCCATCCCCCATGCCGATCAGTTTCTCCGCTCCGGGCTGATCCAGGATGACCCTGGAGTCCGTCAGCGAGGAGGTGGCAAAGGCGAGCCGAGACGGCACGTTCGTCTTGATCAACCCGGTCACCACGTCAACCGAGGGCCGCTGGGTGGCGAGCACCAGGTGGATGCCGGCGGCGCGAGCTTTCTGGGTAATTCGTACAATCGCATCTTCGACATCACGAGGCGCCGTCATCATCAGATCGGCAAGCTCATCGATGATGCCCAGGATGTACGGGTAGGGCTTGTAGATCCGCTCGGATCCAGGGGGTGTGGTGATCTCCCCGTTGCGGACCTTGCGGTTGAAGTCGTCGACGTGCCGGACCCCATGCGCGAGCATGTCCTGGTACCGCTGTTCCATTTCCTCCACCAGCCAGGCAAGCGCTGCTGCTGCCTTCTTGGGTTGAGTGATAATCGGCGTGATCAGGTGTGGAATACCTTCATACGGCGTGAGCTCGACCATCTTGGGGTCGATCAGGATCATCCGCACCTCGGCCGGGGATGCCCGCTGCAGCAACGAAACCAACATCGAGTTCACAAACGACGACTTGCCGGAACCGGTGGCGCCGGCCACCAAAAGGTGTGGCGTTTTGGCCAGATTCGCTGTCACGAACCCGCCTTCGACGTCCTTGCCGAGACCGATCACCAACGGATGATGGTCTTTGCGCGCGCCGGGATCTGCCAGCACATCGCCGAGCCAAACCATCTCGCGATCGGTATTGGGAACCTCGATACCCACAGCGGATTTTCCGGGAATCGGAGCCAGGATCCGGACCGATTCCGAGGCCACCGCGTAGGCGATGTTGCGGGTCAGGTTGGTGATCTTTTCGACCTTGACACCGGGGCCGAGCTCCACCTCATACCTGGTCACCGTAGGCCCACGAAGATAGCCGGACACCCGGGCGTCGACGTTGAACTGTTCGAAAACCGTGGTGAGCCGCACGATCATTTTGTCGTTGGCATCTGAATGGGTCTTCGGCGCCGCACCGAGCTTGAGAATGTTGTTGGGCGGTAACGCGTAATCCCCGTCGGCAACCCGATCCAGCGTCAGCTGAGTTTCTTCCTCGACCGCAGGTTCGACCGGTACCGACGTGGCCGACCGGAGCACCCGCGGGGCCGGTATGACCCGGGGCAATGTGACGGTGGGCGTCTGATCGGACTCTTCCAACCCGCCTGGGACACCGGAGTGACCATCGCTACCCTGACGCCTGCCGGCAGCACGCCGAAGGCGCGTGGTCGCCAGATCTGCGGCGTCCATTTCGTCGGGACTGCCATCTGCTGGGTCATCGGCCGAGAACGGATCTTCGTTGTCGCTGCGCTGACCCAGCGCGCGGGCGGATCCAAGCCGCGCCCGGGGGGAGGGTGGCGCCGGGGCGTACGACGGTCGGCCGCGACGGACGGCCGGCGGGACGTCATCGGCGGGGTCGTGCAGACCGCGGTACTCGGATTCGTAGTCGCCGCTGTCGAACCCCGCTGATTGGTCAGCAGTGTTTTCCTCGTCGGAATAGTCGTCGTACTCGCCCTCGACGCCATCCTCGCGCTCGTGCCGATAGCCGCGCATCCAGTCGTAGCCGTCCAGCAAACGACCCGGCACATCTCTGATCGACGTGCCGGTCACCACCAGGACTCCGAAGATTCCGAGCAGCACCAGGATCACAATTGCCGGCACGGCGTGCAGTCCGACATACAGCGGTTGGCCGACCAGCCAACCGAGCACCCCGCCGGCGTCTTTACGATAGGTAGCGGCAGCGGGCGTCGGATCGCCGAGTTTCATCACCGCGATGACATGACACATACCGGCTACGAACAGTGTGATGGCCGACCAGCCAATGATCCGGCGCACCCGGTGTTCTGGATCCGCCAGGGTGCGCATCAGCACGACGGCGAAGACGAGCAGGGCGAGCGGGAAGACCACCGCAATGACGCCGATCCAGACCCGGACGGCGCTATCGACCAGGCTGCCGACCGGACCGGCTCCCGACCACCACGTTCCGAGCGCACTGATGATGGCGGCCGCGATGAGTCCGAGCGCCAACCCATCTCGGCGGTGGGCTTGATCCAGATCGCGAGCTGCGCCGGCGCCTCGACCAATCGCACGTGCTGCGCGGCCGAGCATTTTGGCGAGCAATCGCCAGATGGTCGCGATACCGCGCCCCACCGCGGACATCACCCGGGCAAACGCCGACGGTCCGGTTCGGGGTGCGCTCGGGCGGCGGGTGGCCGTGGTCTTGGCCGACACCGCGTTTCGGTTACTGCTGGTGTTACGACCGCTCGTG
>JBBSUU010000405.1:0-3453 GCA_038234115.1 Mycobacteriales bacterium | reverse complement strand
CATATCGGTGATCTCGATCTCGCTGGCACTGGTCCTGTTGATGACACCTGTTGCCCTGCATCGGGCGTGGTTCGAGCGCGGCGTCAAAGCTGCGGTGATTCGAGTATCTACCCGGTTGGCCAGGGTTGGGATGCTGTTGCTGGCCGTCGGACTGCTCGCCAGCATTTTGATGGTGCTGGGATTGGTGCTGCCGTGGCCCGTTGGGATCGTGGTGACCGCGACTGTCGGTGTCTCGATCCTCTGGTTCTGGTTGCTACTTCCGGTCTTGGGTAGTCCGCGACTCCCACGCCGGTACGAGGTGTCAGCGCCGGGCGAACCGGAGTAGAACCTGGCGGCAACTGCCCGGTGGTGGCCCGCTTACCGGTCGCTGCGAGTCGGCGCCAGGCGATGTCGGGGAGAATGAACCGCATGTCCTTCTTAATCATCGATACTGCCGTCACCTACCCCGCCGGGGACCTGGCCGGTTCGGCGACCATCCTGTCCTCAACACCGCTGCCCAACGGGCGTTTTGCCATCCTCACCGACAGCACACCATTTCATCCCATCGACCCGCGATGGCCGGACCAGGGACCGGACACCGGCATCATCGTGGCAGCCGGCTACCCGTACGACGTACTGGACTGCGTGATCGGCGCAACCGACGGGAATGAACTGTTCGTCGGAAACGAGATCCCCGTCCGACGCGGCGCTCCGGGGTGGGCCTTCGTGGTGGTGCATATCCTCGACGAACCAATGGTGATCGGCAGCGTGGTGGATCTTTCGGTGGAACCCGAGCGCCGACGGGGCCTCTCAGTGGGTCATACCGCTTGTCATGTGGCAGCTTTGGCCCTGAATGCAACCTTTTCCCCACGTTGGCACAAGGACGTACGAGTCGATGGCATCGGCAATCCGGACTTCGACCAGGTCGCCATCGAGTCTTCCAGAATTGTGCCTGACGGGGCGGTGGATAAGTATCGCCTCGGAAAGTCGTTGCGGAAGAAGGGATTCGATTCCGACGGGCTGGCCCGAGATCTGCCGATGCTGGCAGCGCAGGCCAACGAACTGTTGGCGCGGTGGGTGGCCGCCGGGTCTCGGGTGCAGCTGGAAGTAGACGGTCCGGGGTTGACGGACCTGCGGACCTGGAGCTGTGAACTGCCGACCGGAACCCAACGCATTCCCTGCGGTGGCACCCATCTTGATTCGCTATCGGAGGTTTCGCAGATCACGATCAGCTTCCACTACGACGAGGCTGCCGGGTCGCTGACCATGAAAACCACCGCAACAAGAGCGCAGTGATCCGGGGCCTGAGTCAGGGTACCTCGCGGCCGAATCAGGCACCGAAGCCGGGATCGGCGATCTTTTCCGCCTTCGCCAGCACCCGCAGTATGTTCCCCGAGGTCAGTCCGGCAAGTTCCTCGTCGGACCATCCCCGCTCGGCCAACTCTGCCAGCAGCGCGGGGTAGGTGGAAACATCTTTCAGTCCGATCGGCAGTTCGCCGACACCGTCGAAATCCCCCCCGATACCAATATTATTCGCGCCGGCGACTTCTCGGGCATGTTCGATGTGATCGGCGACCTGCGCCAGGGTTGCTCGGGGGGTGGGGTTGGACAATCTCCAAGCACTCAGCTCGGCCAGCAGCGCCGGATCCTGAGCTTCGGTATTCAGCGAATAAACAGCGGGACGCTGCAGCCCCAACCGTTCTGATTCAGCCTTCTCGGCGGCATCCCAATCAGCGCATTCTTGCGAAACGAAGCTCGGCACAAAGGTAATCATGATGACCCCGTCATTTTTGGCCAACGAAGTCAGCACGTCATCCGGAGCGTCCCGCACGTGATCGCACAGCGCGCGGCAGGAGGAGTGGGAGAAAATGACCGGCGCCGTGGAGGTCTGAATGGCTGCCCGCATCGTATCCGGTGCGACATGAGAAATGTCCACCAACATTCCGATGCGGTTCATTTCTCGGACCACATCGCGACCGAAGTCGTTGAGGCCGTGGGACTGCGGGACATCGGTGGCAGAGTCGGCCCAGGGCGTATTGTGATTGTGGGTCAGCGTCATATACGCGACGCCGAGTTTGCGCAACATGCGTAGCGCCCCGAGTGAGCTATCGATCGAATGCCCACCCTCGGCGCCCAACAGGGCAGCGATTTTTTGCTCGGCATTGGCCGCTCTGACCTCGTCGGCGGTCCGGGCGAAGGCGAATACATGCGGATATTTTTCGATGATGCGGTGCACGCAGTCGATCTGTTCCAGGGTGGCCGTAACGGCAGCGGAACCAGGCATATTTGACGGCACATACACGGAGAAGAATTGCGCTCCAACCCCGCCGGCGCGCAAACGCGGAATGTCCGTCTGCAGGGAAGGTTGGGGCAGTGAGATGTCCTTTGCGGACAGGTCGTAGTTGACCTGCTTGCGCAGTTCCCAGGCCACATCGTTGTGCCCGTCGAAAACGGGATGTTGGGCCAGCAGGGCAGCAATTCGGTCAGTCATGTTTCCATCCTTGCATTGTCGTCCCCGCCGCGCTGCGGCCGGGTGCGCACCAAAAGTGGTGGCGGCGACCTGATCAGTATCGGAGATGTTCTCCGTGGATGTGCCGCGGCAATTAATCCGCAGCCACACCGGGGTGCGCAGGCGCGACTGCGTCCGTCCGCCGTCCCCAGGCAGCCGACAGGGAGACAGCATGGCGCCAATTGGCCATCTCGGCCGTGCGACGTTCGGGGGCGATCCGTGGATGCCACTGCGCGGCCAGCTGCCAATTCTGGCGAAGCACCTCCCGGTCGGGCCAATAGCCCACCGCCAGACCTGCCGCATAGGCAGCACCGAGGGCGACCGTCTCGGCCATCAACGGCCTGCGTACCGGGATATCCGAAAAGTCGGAAACCATTTGCATCAATAGGTTATTGGCTGTCATGCCGCCGTCGACGGCCAAACTGACAGCCGCGATGCCGGCGTCGGCGTTCATCGCGTCCAGGACATCCCAGGTCTGCCAGGCGGTGGCCTCAAGAGCGGCTCGCGCAATATGCGCCTTTGTGACATATGCGGTCAATCCGACCATGACGCCCTGGGCCGCGGTTTCCCAATATGGGGCGAACAGCCCCGAGAAGGCAGGCACCACATAACATCCGCCATTATCGGCCACGGTCGCGGCGAGCGTTTCGATCTCGGCCGGGGATCTGATCAGTCCCAGACTGTCCCGTAGCCATTGCACCAAACCACCCGCGACAGCGACCGACCCCTCCAGGGCGTAGCAGGCCGGCTGGCCTTCGATCTGATACGCGACGGTGGAGATCAGTCCGTGATGCGAACTGACAATCTCGGCACCGGTGTTGAGCAGCAGAAAGCTCCCGGTGCCGAAGGTGCATTTGGCCTGCCCGGCATCAAAAGCAGTCTGGCCGAACAACGATGCCTGCTGATCGCCGATGATCGCGCCGATCGGGATGCCGGCCACCGGGTCGGTGCTCACCCCGACCACT
>JBBSUU010000404.1:0-3456 GCA_038234115.1 Mycobacteriales bacterium | reverse complement strand
TAGCCAGGCGGGGGGTGAGCCCACCGGCGCCGAGAGCCAGCGGGCTTTGCTGGCGGCTGGGCGGCAGCCGATCACCCTGGAGGCGCACCAGGCGCTGGACGTGCTACTGACCCAAAGCGGCTCTGCCGCGGGTATCTCGGTGCTCGCACCGGACGGCGCCGTCGGCGTGATCAGAGCGGGCTCGGTGGTCCTGGCCACCGGCGGTTCCGGGCAGATTTTTGCCGCCAGCACCAACCCGGACATCGCGACCGCGGATGGCTTGGCGATGGCACTGCGGGCCGGCGCCGTCGCCGCAGACCTCGAGTTCATTCAATTCCATCCCACCGCACTGTTTGATCCCAATGCCCGAACGGGCCGTCGACCATTGGTCACCGAGGCGGTCCGAGGCGCCGGGGCCAGACTGTTGGACGGCGCCGGCGCTGCGGTGATGACAGGGGTGCACCCGCTCGGTGATCTGGCCCCGCGGGATGTGGTTTCGCTGGCCATCAGCCGACGGCTCCGGGAAAACCCCGGCGGCATCGGTGATCACGTATTTCTGGACGCTCGGGGCATCGGCGAGTTCGACCGCAGATTCCCGACTGTGACGGCTTCCTGCCGAGAGGTCGGGGTCAACCCGGCCGTGGATCTGATCCCGGTCTCGCCTGCCGCGCACTATCACTGCGGTGGCGTGCTGACCGATATCGACGGCCGGACAACGGTTCCGGGTCTGTTCGCTATCGGTGAAGTGGCCCGAACCGGCCTACACGGGGCCAATCGGCTCGCGTCCAACTCGCTGCTCGAAGGCCTGGTGATGGGGGAGCGGGTGGCCAGGGTGCTTCGAGCCCAGCCGGCTCTGATCGGCCGCGCACCGAACACCGCCTGGCTCCGGCCCGGACGCACGCCGCTGCAGGGGATCATGAGTCGCCACGCCGGTATCGGTCGCGAAGCGGCGGGGCTTGCTGCGATTTTGTCCCTGGCCGCCCAGACTCCCTCAGCACCAGGTCTGCAGCTCAGCCGGGATGCCGCCGAGACCAGCAATCTTGCGCTGGTCTCCCAGGCGATCGCGGCCGCGGCCGCCTACCGCACCGAGAGCCGTGGCTGCCACGTCAGAACAGATCACCCTCGGATCGACGTGCGGTGGGGACGTTCCAGTTTTCTGCAATGGCAGGATGGCAGTGCTCGGGTTTGGCTCCCGGCACCGGTAACGAGATTGGCGCAGGTGGCGGTATGACGGCAGCTTCGCTGGCCCACTTCGACGCTCAGATGGTGGCAGCCGGTCTGAAACCCACAGAAGTAGAGGCCATCATCGCCCTGGCTCTGGGCGAGGACTTGCGTGACGGGCCGGATATCACAACCTTGGCGACCGTGCCGGCCGAAAAGGTCGGAACCGCCCGCATCGTCGCTCGCGAATCAGGTGTGCTGGCCGGCGGCCCGGTGGCGCTGGCAGTTTTCGATCACGTGCTGGGCGGTGATTTCGAGCTTGTCTCGATAGTGCCGGACGGCACCGCCATCGTTGCGGGACAGGAGTCTCTTGTCATCAGCGGACGTATCGCCGGTCTGCTTACCGCAGAGCGCACCGCGTTGAATCTGCTGACTCATCTGTCCGGGATCGCCACCGCCACCTCGCAGTGGGTGCAGGCCGTCGAGGGGACCGGCACCGTCATCCGGGATTCTCGAAAGACGCTGCCCGGAATACGATCTCTGCAGAAGTATGCGGTCCGGTGCGGGGGCGGGGTCAACCCCCGGAGGTCGCTGGGTGATGCCGCGCTGATCAAGGACAACCACGTGGCCGCGGCGGGCAGTGTCACCGCCGCGATCAACGCCGTGCGTGAACTGGCGCCGAAGATCCTGATGGAGGTCGAAGTCGACACCCTGGAACAACTTGACGAAGCTCTGAAGGCGCAGGCAGACCTGGTGCTGCTGGATAATTTCAGCACTGCGGACACCTGGGAAGCCGTCCGCCGAACCAGGCGGACCAGACCGGCCACCAAGCTGGAGGCCTCCGGCGGTTTGACCTTGGATCGAGCCTTCGAGGTGGCCAGTGCCGGCGTGCACTACCTCGCCGTCGGTGGCCTGACCCACTCGGTATCGGCCCTGGATCTCGGACTGGACCTGGAATAGCGCTACTGAAGGATCAGCGGAAGCGACGATCGCCACCTGTCCGCCAGGGGGCTCCACCGGGTATCAACTGCCTCGCGCAACACATTCGAATCAGCTGACCGGATAGGCTTGAATTCAGCCATCGAAGGAGTGATGAGGGAATATGACCCAGGCATTTGCGGCAGTCGATATCATCCGGGCCAAGCGAAATCGGGAAGTACTCTCAACCGATCAGATCGACTGGATCATCAAGGCCTACACTGTCGGAGAGGTTGCCGAGGAACAGATGTCGGCCCTCTTGATGGCGATCTTCCTCAACGGTATGACACCGCCGGAGATTTCTGACTGGACCGAGGCAATGATCAACTCCGGGATCCGGATGAATCTGAAGGATGTTGGACGGCCCACCGTCGACAAGCACTCCACCGGGGGCGTGGGCGACAAGATCTCCCTTCCGCTGGCGCCATTGGTCGCCGCCTGTGGCGCCGCTGTTCCCCAACTCTCCGGACGCGGACTCGGCCACACCGGCGGAACGCTGGACAAGCTCGAGTCGGTCAAGGGGTGGAACCCGCTGCTCACCCCGGAGGCAATGATCAGGCAACTTGCGCAAGTGGGCGCGGTGATCTGTGCCGCGTCGGCCGATCTGGCCCCGGCGGATCGAAAGCTCTACGCCCTCAGGGATGTCACCGCAACCGTCGAGTCCATTCCGATGATCGCGGCCTCCATCATGAGTAAAAAGATCGCCGAGGGGACAGCTGCCCTGGTATTGGACGTCAAGGTGGGCACCGGCGCCTTCATGAAAGATCACCAACGGGCTGCCGAACTGGCGCGCACCATGGTCGGACTCGGCAGCGCGCACGGTGTCCGCACCTCTGCGCTGCTGACGGATATGAACTCACCACTGGGTAGGGCGGTGGGAAATGCTGTCGAGGTCGCCGAGTCGGTCGAGGTTCTCGCCGGCGGCGGCCCGGCGGACGTCGTAGAACTGACAGTCGCGTTGGCCCGAGAGATGGTTGCTCTGGCCGGCATTGACGTTGATCCAGCGCAAGTCCTGGCTTCGGGCAAGGCGATGGACAGCTGGCGGGCGATGATCAGCGCCCAGGGCGGGGACCCGGACCATCGGCTACCGACACCGAAACAGACCCACGTGATCAAGGCGGGCCAGGATGGGGTGATCAGCCGGGTGGACGCGCTGGCGGTAGGAATGGCGGCCTGGCGCTTGGGCGCTGGCCGCGCCCGCAAGGAGGACGAGGTGCAGGCGGCCGCCGGAATTCTGTGTCTGGCCAAACCGGGTGAGACGGTGACCGCCGGGCAGCCAATGTTCGAGTTGCACACCGATACCCCGGAGCGATTTGCCGCCGCCTCGGCCGAGCTCTC
>JBBSUU010000403.1:0-3494 GCA_038234115.1 Mycobacteriales bacterium | reverse complement strand
GCGTTGTGCTCGGCGTCGCCGGCGAAACTCGCCAGCCCGGTCCTTACACTCTGCAAATCGCAGCCGAGCGCCAAAGCGCCGGCGGTGGCGGCCAGCACGTTGGAAAGATTCACTCTCGACGCACCGCCAAGGGTGAGCGGAACCTGATCAATCGGGATCACCACCAGCGGGTCGAGGCCTCGCTCCAGAACCACCACATTTCCATCCACCACGGTGATGCCGCGGCCACTGGCGTCCAGAGCCTCTTCCAGGTGCGGGTTTTCCGGGTCGACGGAGTAGAACCACGGCCGTGCCCTGGTCACTCTGCGCATGTCGTAGACCAATTCGTCATCAGCATTCAAAACCGCCCAGCCGCCGGGTTTGGTGATCCGCGGAACAACGGACTTGACCTCGGCCAGCTGCTCTATGGTGTGCACACCGAGGGTGCCCAGATGATCAGCGCTGATATTGGTAACGACCGAAACATCGTTGTAGGGGATCCCGATACCCCGCAGAAGGATGCCGCCGCGGGCGGTTTCGGTGACCGCCACCTGTACCGATCGATCCTGCAAAACCCGCGCCGCGCCCCCGGGACCGGACCAGTCGCCGGACTCCACTAGCTTGCCGTTGATGACGATCCCGTCCGTCGATGACCAACCGGGAATGCGCCCATCGGCGGCAATGAGGTGCGAGATCAGCCTGGTGGTCGTTGTTTTGCCGTTGGTCCCGGTAACTGCGATCACCGGAATCCGCGGCCTCAGCACCGAGATCACCGGCCCCGGGTCCAACCCGCGAAGTTGCGCGGCGGCCTGGGCCAACGCCTGCGCCGGTGTCTGCCGGCCGGTCGTAACAGCCGAGAACACGTGCGCGGCGGCAGTTCCGAAGGCCTCGGCGAGGTCACGATGCCGGAACGGGAAGGCTGCCACGACCGTCTGATCGTCACCGGGCCGAGCAACGGCGGCCAATCGACGGCGAGTGCTGGCGGCCACCTTACGAATGACGGCGGCAGCCAGGTCAGCCACCACCTGTTGACGGGCCTCGGAGCCAGGTAGACCAACCGCGTGCCCCCGCATCCCGAGGGCACGTTGCCAGCCCAGCATGACCTCAGAATCGGCGTCGATGGCCGCCGCTGCGTCGAGGGTCAACTTGACCGCCGGCCGCGGAAAATAGAGGTTGGGTCCGGTCAGGATCCGCAGCTCGATCGGCTCGGCAACGGGGAATGGGGCTGGATTGTCGGTCGCGCTCATGACCGGTCACTCTATGACCGACCGGCCGGGTCTGACCGGACGGGGCGGGTAGGCGCGCGGGAAGTATCAAATGCCGAGGTCGCGAGGGTGCGCTGGATAGTCTTGGGCCCGTGTCTGCCGGTCTGAGCGGGGCCCTGTTGGGGCATCTGGAACTGGGTGCCGTGCTGGGTACCGGCGGCATGAGCACCGTTTACCGAGCGACCAACCGGCGCAGTCGCAGCCAGGTTGCCTGCAAGGTCATGCATCGGGGAGCCGGCTCAGATCCGATGTGGCGCGCGCAGTTCTCCCGTCCGCCGACGGTGGTGGACCATCCACACGTGGTGCCGATCCTGGAGTTGGGCGAACACGAGAACCTGCTCTTTCTCACCATGCCGTTGGTGACCGGAACTGATCTGGCCACCGAGGTGGCTGCGACCGGTCCGATGGCAGCCTCGCGGGCACTGCCGATTTTTCATCAGTTGGCGGCGGCGCTGACGGCAATTCATCGATGCGGTCTGATGCATCTGGATGTCAAACCGGCAAACGTGCTGCTGACCGGTAGTTCTGCGTTGCTGTCCGACTTTGGGCTCGCGACTTCTGATGGGCAGGGTCGGGCCGTCCGCACGGCAGCGGGAGAGTTTGTCGGCTCACCCGGGTACGCCTCCCCGGAGCACCTGCGAGGTGGTGCGGTCACACCGGCGGCCGACGTCTACTCCTTGGCCTGCCTGATGTTCGCTGTGCTGGCCGGTCGGCCGCCGTATGTCGGTGACCTGCGGACGGTAATTCGGGGACACCTCGGGTCCGCGGTCCCGATGATTTCTGCGCTCACCGGGCTACCAATCGGACTGGACGCGGTGCTGCGAACAGCTCTGTCCCAGGAGCCGCGGCATCGCCCCGACGGGCCGGCCGCACTGGTGGCACAGGCACAGCTGGCCCTGGCCTGCTAGCCGGCCCGGTATTGCCCGCACGCGCAGGAGTGGAAATCTGTCAGTGACGTCGAGCCCGGGCTGTCAGGCTTGGAGTCCGTTGAATGTCACCAGGTTGAATGTCACCTGGGCGAGGTCGACCATGCCAATAGCGCCACGGATCGCAATCCGGGAACCCGGGCGTCGCATCCAACGGCTACGGGTGGTCAGCCAATGCTGCTTCCAACTCTGTCAACAACCCGAGGGCTGCGGCCGTCGTGGGGGTAGAAAGCAACAGCAGGATCGGGTGGGAGCGAACCAGAAGCCCGGAGCCGGAGTTGACACACATCGCTGGCGCCTGGCACCACAGCCCTCCCTCGTCAACAAGAGTTCTGATCGAATGAGCTCAGCATACGAAAGTCCTGCCCGGCAATTATTTGGGTGCCGCCAGATCCGCCTGCGTCCATCGTGTTCGCCTGTGCGCTCGGTGTCTGCCATCGGCCGGCAGCCGCGCATCACCTCCCTGACAGGTGCCCGAAGGCAGCCCAGAGACAAAATGCACGAGCCTCGCCTTGCACTCTCATGCCTTGAGTGCCAGACTTGGAACTGGCACTCGCCACCGGTGAGTGCTAGTTGATCTTGATGAGGTTCTTCCCGGCCCGGCGGTTTGGAGTTCGTGCCAGGGGAAGTAGCCGTCCGTCGCGGGCATCACGATTCGACTGCAGGTGCAGAAAAGAAAATATGGTGTCACTCCGCTTTCGGCATACCTGTCGGAGCGGTCACCGAACCTGGAGGACTTACACCTCATGGCAAAACTGATTGCCTTCAACGAGGAAGCGCGCCGCGGCCTCGAGCGAGGGATGAACATCCTCGCCGACGCCGTCAAGGTCACACTGGGGCCGCGCGGCCGCAACGTCGTGTTGGAAAAGAAGTGGGGCGCCCCGACAATCACCAATGATGGTGTGTCGATCGCCAAGGAAATCGAGCTCGAGGATCCGTACGAGAAGATCGGTGCCGAACTCGTCAAGGAAGTTGCCAAGAAGACCGATGATGTTGCCGGAGACGGCACCACCACCGCGACTGTGCTGGCTCAGGCCCTGGTCCGCGAAGGTCTGCGTAACGTCGCTGCCGGTGCCAACCCGCTCGGGTTGAAGCGCGGCATCGAAAAGGCCGTCGAGGCCATCTCCGCTCAGCTGCTGGCCGACGCCAAGCCGGTTGAGACCAAGGAGCAGATCGCTGCTACCGCCTCTATCTCTGCTGCTGATTCCTCGATCGGCGAGCTCATCGCCGAGGCGATGGACAAGGTCGGCAAGGAAGGCGTCATCACCGTCGAGGAGAGCAACACCTTCGGTCTCGAGCTGGAGCTCACCGAAGGTATGCGCTT
>JBBSUU010000402.1:0-3508 GCA_038234115.1 Mycobacteriales bacterium | reverse complement strand
CCATGGGTTGTCGTGGGGGATGCAACGCTGCCAGGTCTTATCGGGCAACAGGTCTTATCTGGCAACTGTACGATTAGTAAGATTATCAGTTGTTCGGCGCTACGTCACCGGTGCTTTGTTGCTCAATCCAGGCGATTCCGATCACCCTGGCGCCCCGGGCGGAGCACCGATGCGTCATCGGGTACGAATAGGGGTGTCCCCGCTGTTTTCGGGTCGACCCACAAGTTGCAAGCGCTGAAGAAAAGTAGGGAAAAGTCATGGCACTACCCACCGAAGTGATCACCTCAGCCGACCTGATCGGCGGTTACCTGGTCGCTCGCCAGTCCAAGAAGCGCGAATTGGGTGGCGCCGTCCTGGCCGCGGCCGGGGCCGTCGCCGGGAAGCGCTGGAAGGATGACCTGGGTGGGCCGGCCGCTTTCGGACTGGGTTTGGTGTACACCACGTCCTTTGGGGCCAGTCATCCGTTGGCCAAGAAGATCGGTGCCTGGCCGGCCGTTTTTGCCGCCGCCGGGGCCACTGCCGGTGCGTCCCTACTCGCCCACCGGGTGATCAAGAAGAAGTGGTAGTGGTTCAGATCCGCGCGTGGCAGCCCACCGGACCTACCGGCGAACCATCACCTGCGGCCCGATCTGGTCGGCGCCCGTCAACCCGCACAGCCCGAGGGTGAGGTCGAACTCGGCGATGATGTTGGCGATGACCTCGGAGACTCCCTGCTGCCCGGCCAGTCCCAGGCCATAGGCGTAAGGACGCCCGATACAGACTGCGGACGCACCCAGGGCCAACGCCTTGATGATGTCCGGCCCGCCGCGCACTCCGGAATCCATCAGGACCGGAATGCGACCATCAATGACATCGGCGACTTCGGGCAGAGAATCCAACGCCGCACGGCCACCATCGACCTGACGACCCCCATGCGTGGAGACGATGACGCCATCTGCTCCGTGGTCAACCGCCCGCCTCCCGTCGTCGGCATGCTGGATTCCCTTGAGCACGATCGGTAGCGCGGTCATCGCCCGCAGTTTCGCCAGGTCCGACCAGGACAGCGATGGCCGGGAATAGACATCCAGGAAAGTCTGGACGGCAGCCCTGGGCAACGTGCTTCGGAGATTGGCCCGAAAGTCGCCGGGGAAATTTCTTGCCATCGCCAACACCGCGCGGACCACCGAAGGTACTTGTGCAACAGTGGGTTTCGGTGTCACACCAGTCGGCCGAGCTGCCACCATCGACAGAAAAACCGGGTCGCTGGTGTACTGCGCGATGCCTTCACCGATGGCAAAGGGTAGCGATCCCAGGTCCAGATCCCGCGGACGCCACCCCAGCATGGTGGTGTCAACGGTGACCACAATTGCTTCACAACCGGCCTTCTCCGCCCGACCCACCAAACTGCGCACCAGATCGTCGTTGGTGCTCCAGTACAGCTGGAACCATCGCGGGGAATCCCCCATCACCGCTGCACACTCTTCCATTGTCTTCGAGGGCCTGATTGGAAAAGATATACGGCACACCATATTCGGCCGCTGCAGCGGCAACAGCCCGATCCGCCTGCGGGTGCACCAGACCGAGCGCCCCGACCGGGGCAAGTAGTAGCGGCGCGGGCAAGCGCCGACCGAACAACGTCACTGCGGTATCGCGCACCGAAACATCGCGCAACATCCTGGGCACCAACGCCCACCGGTCGAAGGCGGCCATATTATCTCGTTGGGTCACTTCCATCCCGGCGCCGCCGGCGATGTAGGCATACCCCTTGGCCGATAGTCGTCGCGCAGCCAGCGCTTCCAGTGCGGTCCAATGGGTGGGCACGTGCGGTAGCCGTCCGAAGAGCCCGAACTGATAGATCTGCGATTGCCGCACCCGGCCGAAACCGGTCGCCGGCGCGCCGGTGAGTTGCGTGGTGGTGGGCAAGGGTGAGCCAACCTTCCTGCCGTCATTGGTCGAACCGGAGCTGCGCAGAATGTTCTTTCCCGCTTTCACCGTAACGGGTTGGCCGGCCCGCCGCAGGCGCGAATCTTCACCAAGTCGGCCACCCCGGGCTCGGCAGTGTGCTCAAATGACGCCATGTTCGGAATGATCAAAGCCTGCTCCCACCACCTGGAGCCGGAACTGTTGGAACAATGGCGCGCTCACCTGTGTGGGTTGTGCGTCAATCTGCGCGATTCCCGGGGTCAGTTGTCCCGGGCTGCGACAAATACCGATGCCGTCATGTTGTCGGTCCTGGTTGAGGCCCAGCTGAGCACGCCATCGACCCGAAAGACGGCAGGGCCGTGCCCCCTGCGCGCGATGCAGACCGCATCCATCATCTCCCCCGCAACCGACGGACCCCGCCTGGGCGCCACCGCCTCGCTGGTACTCGCGGCCGCCAAAGCCGCCGACATGGTGCAGGAGCACCGGCATCATCTCGGCACCTCCTCTTCATTGGCGGCCAAGGCCGCTGGATCGCTGGCGACCAGGCTCACCGACAAGGCGCTGGTCGATAGCAAGCTGGCGCGGGCGATCGGCGCCGATGATCTGTTGGCCGAGCTCGGCCGGCAGGGTGAAATCGAGCGGCAGGTCCAGCCGGGTGACGAACTGGACGAGGTCACCGCGCCGACCTCTGCTGCGGCGGCTGCCATCTTCGCATCGGCCGCTGATCTGGCCGGTGCGCCGGCCAACCGCGAGCAGTTGACGCTGATGGGTGCCTCTTTCGGTCGACTCGCCCACTTGATCGATGCCGTCCAAGATCTGGAGAAGGACCGCCTGAACGGCTCTTTCAATCCGATAACCGCAACCGGCCGAACCCTCGAGTTTGTCCACAACCGCTGCCGCCACCTGGCCGGACAGATCAGGCGTGGCTTCGACCAACTCGAGTTGGCTGACGGGCGATTGCTCAAGGCCCTGTTGGTCGACGGTGTCCGGCGGGCAGTGCGAGAAGCCTTCCACGACGGCAGCACCAACTGCTCGGTGGATCACCGGCGTGATTCGACGGCCACCAATGTGCAATACTCCGGTGTTCGCAACCATCAGGGCCAACCCGGTCCGCCGCCGGGTTACGGTCCCCCGCCGGGACAGTGGCCCGGTGATGGACGTCCGCCCACCCCACCGAACCAGAAGTTTTGGCCCAATGTGCTCCCCTGGGTGGGGATCTACTGCACCGGCTGGGCCTGCTGCGCCGACCATGTCAATCCCTGCACGGGAATCAACCACGAAGCGGGGTGTAAGAACTGCGATTGCTGCAGCGACTGCGATTGCTGCGACTCGTGCGACTGCTGTGACTGCTAGCCGTTGTCACCAGGTCGGTCGGTCAACAATTCGTCAATAGTGGGTGTCTGCGCGACGGCCAGATCCGTCATCCAGTGCCGTAGTGCGAGGGTGGCCAGCACATCATCTTCGTTGTACTGCAACACCCTTTCCCGCATCACCGGATCCGGCGGCGCCCCGTCGGCACCCACCGCGGCGCGATACCAGGCCATCGAATTCTCACCGCCCGCTTCCGCATCCCGCCAGTGGAAACCGGCGACCGGGGCCAGCGCCT
>JBBSUU010000401.1:0-3510 GCA_038234115.1 Mycobacteriales bacterium | reverse complement strand
CGCACCGGCGTCGACCAGCGCACAGGTGTCATGGTGCGGCCGTCGGGGGACATGGCTCCCCGCCCGTCGGCGACGAAATCTGCCAGATCTCCGCTGTCATCGAAGCGCAGCTCGGCGGTGACGGTGTTGACCCCGAGGGTGACATGCGCTGTCGTAGAGCGATTGTCGATGGGCGTCCAGGTGATATTGGGCAGGAGTAAGGAGCCAGGGGCCAGGCAGCACAGGTCATTGAACAGGGTGACCGTCTCGGCGTGGGTGAGTGCGGGACCCTTCGCGTCGACCATTGAACGAACCGACAGCAAGCGCACCCGCATCGTCGCGCCGGCGTGATCGAAAACGTGCAGCACATCAACCGCAAGTCCTTTCATCCGGGCGTCCATCATGAAGAAACGCGCCGGACAGTCGACTATGTCCAGTTGATCCGCGGTGAACGTCATCCACGGACTGTCTGGGGCGCTGCGAATCCGCCCGGTCCAGGTGGCCCGGAAGTCGGTCACCGGCGGCCGGCCAATGACACCGGCGCGGCGAAGGTACCGCTGGACCGGATCCGGCAATCGAGCCAGATCATCTTCGATCACGAGGGCCCCGGTAGCCGACTGCACCGACGGACACACACGTTTGAGGTCGCGCTCGAATTCGGCCCGCAAACTCAGCGGGCCACGTGAGGCGAAGCCATAGCCGACCGCGACGACCAGCACCAAGTTGGCGATGGTGCCCAGCTTGGCGTCCCCCCAAGAGCAGAGGATGGCAGTTTGCGAGCTCGCCACCGCACCGGCACCGACCGCCCACCACCACCGCGGCGTGAAAAAAATGGTCGCGGCGGCGATCAGTGAAAGTATGGCTGCCGCCAGCCAGAGCAGCCCCGCAGGGTGTGTGATGGGCTGCGCGAGTTGGGGGACGTCAGCCAAATCGAAGGCCTTGACGAAGCCGAAGAGGTGTATGAGGCCGTGCAACACGAACAGCGCGGCGATCGCAATGCGGATCATGATGGGTAAACCTTTCTAGCAGGTAATCTTGCCGGCGTCGACACCCGTTGCAGTCGTCGTATGGCGTACCTGTGAGTCCATGGCTGTTGGAACGGTCAGTGTCGGGTGCCGACGGGTTCGACGGCGGTCGGTCCGACGGGTGCCGTACGGGCGGGGTGCGCGGCTCGGTTCCGCCTTGGTCGAGGCGGAATGGCGGGTAGCTGTCAGTCATGAGAGTGGCGTAGGCCACGACCCGATAGATCCACCGGTTGAACCCGACGATGAGGTCAAACAGGGATGCCGGATATCGACCGGTGAACAACAGGGCGCAATTCGAATTGGTACCTCCGTCTACCAACCCTTTCCGTCTGAATCATGACGGGGTAGAGGCGAAGGTCCCCCTCAAGCGAGGCAGCCACAAAGGCGAGCAGTCACTGGGTCTGGCAATGACGACAACGACATCCGCTAAGTTTCGGCATGTGCTGACCGGCCGCAGCCACACAGACGTTGAATACCTACGAGTTGCTCACCCCAACAACCGGCTCGGTTTGAGTCGCGCAAGCCCCACCGTAACCGGGCGGTATTCGTTGGTGCTGGTCCATAAGACGTGCCCGTGAGTAAACATCCTGATATCGACCACATTTCCCCACCTCCAGGCCGCCACAAATGGGGGCTGGCTTTACCCAAACAGTCTGCGGCTCACCACCGCGTACAGCGGATCGCCGTAATAGAGACCACCCGGTGTGCGCAAGGTGAGCTCTGCCGGGGTGAAACCGCCTGCCATGCGCAGGTATTCGCAGATGATCGCGCCATGGGCAGCGTCGTCGGTGGCCAGCCAGCCTTCGATCGCTTTGGACGGGAAGCAGCGGTTGGAGAACGTGATCACAATCGGCGCCCCCGGGCGAAGTACCCGGGCCGCCTCGGCCAGCACTTCGACGGGTCTGGTGAGGTAATCCACCGAGACACAGCACAACACCCCGTCCAGTGATGAGTCGGCAAGGGGGAGTAGCGGATCGATGTTCAGGTCCTGGACTATTCGCCGGGTCGCCATCTTATTTGCGTCCAGCTCAACCTGGTTCATGCCCAGCACCACCAGTTCGGCCGGTGCGCTGGACAGATGAGATATCCACGACGACATCAGATCCAGAATCCGTCTGGGCTGGTCCGCGTCGCCGTCCAATCCCAGTTCGGCGTACAGGTCACAGACCGCGGCGATGGCCCGGTCATCGATGTGTTTCACCAACCGTGGCCGGGCGTAGAACTCGGCGTCCGGTGCAGAGTCGGCGCGATCAAAAAAACCTGGAAACAGATCGTCGGGGGTGCTCACACCCTCCAGGGTGCCAGAGCTCGAATGTCTGGTCGGGCGTGCGTCGTTGGCGAGAGCCAGAGACGGATCCGGGCGCCACACGCGATCTGGTCGATTGTCACCACCACCGGTTCGCATACCAAGTAATCGGACACGACGTGCTGATCAGCCACCAAGGTCGCCGCGCGACGACGCTCCGCGGTGCGGCCGCTGCCCGATTCATCGCAGAGGTTCAACATGGGGACCCGCAGGAGCTCATGGCCCGTGTAAACGGCAACTATCGGCACGGGAACGAGCGCACCGCCAAAGACCACCCACCCAGCCAGCGGCGCTGACCCGTCAGGCCAGAGGCGGGACCCATGGCTTGTCAGGTTCAGTCTTCGGCGGCACTCTCGTCGTCGAACAGGCCCTCGACGGACAGATAGCGCTCGCCTGTGTCGTAGCAATAGGTGAGAATCCGAGCCCCATCGGGCAGATCTGGGAGCTTCTGCGCCACCGCGGCAAGTGAGGCGCCCGAAGAGGGGCCGACGAAGATGCCCTCAGTGCGAGCGATGCGAACGGTATATCCGAAGGCATCTTCTTCGCTGACCTGGATGACGCCGTCGAGGGTGTCGGGGTGCAGGTTGACGGGGATGAACCCTGCACCGATACCTTGCAGTTTGTGCGGGGATGGGTCGCCGCCGCTGATGACCGGGGACTTCGCGGGTTCGACTGCGAAGGTCTGCATCTGCGGCCAGTTCTCCTTGAGGACTTCGCTGACACCGGTGAGGTGCCCACCGGTTCCGACACCGGTGATGAAGACGTCGATCCCCTCGGGGAAGTCGGCGAGAATCTCCTGCGCGGAGGTGCGTTTGTGCACCTCGATGTTCGCTGGGTTCTCGAACTGCTGCGGCATCCACGCCCCTTCTCGTTCGGCGACAAGCTGTCCGGCCTTTGCGATGGCACCTTTCATGCCGTCGGCGCGGGGTGTGAGCACGAACCGTGCCCCGTAGGCGGCCATCAGTCGGCGGCGTTCTACCGACATCGACTCCGGCATGACCAGTGTGATGGGGTACCCCTTTACCGCAGCGACCATGGCCAAGCCGATGCCAGTGTTTCCTGAGGTCGGTTCGATGATCTGGCCGCCGGGCTTGAGTGAGCCGTCCGCCTCAGCGGCCTGGATCATAGCCAGGCCGATACGGTCCTTGATGGACCCGCCCGGGTTGGCCCGCTCGAGCTTGAGCCACACTTCGACTCGGT
>JBBSUU010000400.1:0-3523 GCA_038234115.1 Mycobacteriales bacterium | reverse complement strand
TGGTTCAACCACCGCCGGCTCTACAAATACTCCGGAGACATTCCGCCGGCCGAACTGGGAGCGCCGCATTTTAGTCAAATCGGAGCCCGGCAAACCGCTGGGCTGTCAAACCACCGAGTCTCCCGACTCACCGCGGTTTACAATGTCATAGCGCGGCCGAGAACGCCTCAAACTGCCGGCCGAGACCTGCACCTATAGTCCAGCCGCTGCTATAAAAGTCTCCGGCGGGCCCTGGGTCGGAAAGACTCGCATGTTGGCAGATGGATGGTGTGCCAAGGTGGTGGATTCGGCTGTCAGACCGAACGACACCCGGCCAATTGGTTGGTGCCAAACCCAATGTTGAAAACAAACAGACAAACAGAGTCGACACCAGCAGTGCCCGGCGTGGATGCTGTTGCAAAACCATGGTTTCCGGGAACCCCGAAGTTGGCCAACTCGGGGCGGGGCCCTTGAGCGGCAGAAAACAATCGGACCTCGCCGTTTACTGTGAGCATCACCGTTACTGGGGCGTAGAGGTTGCTGGGGTCAAACGCCCACCCATCTGCCGTAATAGTGCCGTTCTTCTTAGATACGGTGAATGCGCCTCGAGGATCTACGTCGACCGCGTTCGGTACAAAGTTCAGATCAATACACTGCACCCACTGCCCGACGCCAAATCCGAGATTTTCAACATAGAGGCATACCCGTTGTGCACCGGTGGTTGTCGCGGCATAACTGGCCGCAAATCCGTGGGAACCCGGGATGCCATAGTATGCTAACTCTGCACGCGGACCGTTGGCAGCATGGACACCGGCAACCGCACCATTGACGGTCACCATGACGTTAACTGTCGATGCAAGCCGATTGGGATCGAAGCCCCAGCCATTCACGGAGATCGTTCCGGTAGTGGAAACTGAGGCACTGATTGCACCGCGGGGATTATCCCGGACTGGATCCGACGGATAGTTCAGCACCACGCACTGGACCTTCGCGTCGGCGCCTACGCCCACGTTGCGAACGTTCATACAGATTTCGTTGTTACCTAAGGTCTGGGCAGGAAAACTGCCCGCCAGACCGTGATTTCCCACGATGCCGTAAGCCGCCAGTTCAGGCCGAGGGCCATTCGCCGTAACAGTCAGAGACGACACACCATCGACAGTGAAGGTCACCTCCACGTTGGCGTTGAGGTTGCTTCCGTCGAATGCCCACCCATTAACGTCGATGGTGCCATCTGCCCTGATCGAAGCCTGGAAGGCTCCTTCGGGGTTGTCCCGTCCGGGCAGATTCGGAACCGGAACGATCACCTGGCCCGCGTCCACCTTGTCGGTGAAGGTCATCGTGTTCCAGCTCATTCCATTGGCACCCGTGACGGATCCCATTCCCACATATCGGAAAGCGGCCCCCAGAATATTGGCCTTGTGGCCCGGCGACTTCCAGTAGGCATCGAAGATTGCCGCAGCCGTCACTGAGGTCGGTGACCATTTGGCCACATTCTCACCCCAGCTCGTACGGCTCGATGCACCGTAACTCACAACCTGCTGAAAAGCGTTCGGATTGTGCTCCAGGTTGTAACCCGTTGCTCCATCGGCCAACTGACTGGACCACCAGACGGAGAGCTGGGTCAGGCCGGTTGCTTCCTGCACTGCAGGTAGCCCCGCCTCGACGCGCTTGACATTGACAAGTCTGGTCATTTCCTTGTCGAAGGACACCATTTGAGCTCCGGCAGCGCTTGCCGCCGGTGCCAGGGCTGTTTGCGGGACGAAAGTGGCCAGAATCAATGCCAGAACTGCCACGAGCTTGGTAATAGTCCGTGAACCTCTGCCTCCAACTTGGGTTCCGGCATCTCTACCGCCGGTGATGAGTTGGGACTGCGTGGGTTCAGCAACCATCGACCCAGGCCTTTCAAGAGAGAGATGTACCGAGTGCCAATGACCGGTTCGGCCGAAAGCATATATCACTAATAGTAATTGTCTAGTTGCAGACAGTAAAAAGAGCAATCGGGTTGCAGCACTCATCACCCCTTGGAGAAAACCGAGTTCAGCAGGATGATGTCGGACCAAATGGTTCACTCTTTGTCACAACTTGGATCTCAAACGGGGTGAATGAACCGATCGAGCTTGCGCAACCTCTACGCTTCTGTGCTCTTGCGCATGTACCGCGAAGAGCGGATTCGCCATTTTAGGAATGGTTTCATCCCTGACACGCAGGGGGAGCCGGAGGGGATCCCTCATGCATCACCGTTTGGCAATATCCCACTCCAAGGTTTCGCCACACCATTCGGAGTTGCAGGCTCCAACCCCCAATTACCCGGGGTGGGCTTCCTCCGTGCGGTGTAAGGCGCACGTGCACCTAGTGCTGCTGCTCCGGTTGTCGGCACCAACGTCAGAACCGCAGAGCGCGAATTCCTGGCCGGCTCGGAGCTATCGGGCGGCCGCCATCGGGGCCGCGGTAATATTTCATGCGCTCGGAACGAAGGCTCCGCGGTTTTCCGCGAAGGCCACTTTCAGCGCCTCGGTCCAGGGGCGCAGTGGAGTCAGACCGGCATTGTTCCAGGCGTCCGGCGACAGTACCGAGTAACTCGGTCGCGGCGCCGGCCGTGGATAGGCATCCGAGGTTGTCGGAAGAACTCGAGCCGGGTCAGCTCCCAGCTCTTGGAAGATGGCCCGGGTGAAGCCCCACCACGTGGTTTCGCCGGCATTGGTGGCGTGCAGGACACCGCCGGCTACCGGATCATCGGAGCCCTCGCGCTCTGCCAACTCGATCAAACCCGCGGCCAGGTCGGCGGACCAGGTCGGCGACCCCACCTGGTCATTCACCACGGAAACAGTTGCGTGGGCACCTTCGAGTTTGACCATCGTCTTGACGAAATTGGCCCCGGTAGCGCCGAAAACCCAGGCGGTCCGGACCACGTGCGCACTGGGAAGCGTTGCCAACAGACGCTTCTCACCGGCCAGCTTCGACTTCCCGTAGACCGACTGGGGACCGGTCGCATCGGCGGGCTGATATGGCTCGGTGGCGTTACCGGGAAACACGTAGTCGGTCGAAACACTGATCAGCCCAAGACCGTGGGCCGCACACGCGGCTGCCAGGTGGGCCGGGCCGGTTTCATTGACCGCGTAGGCGGCCTCGATATCCGTTTCTGCCTTGTCCACCGCGGTGTGCGCGGCAGCATTGATCACCACACCATCGGGATATTGCTCGGCAAACTCTGCCAGCGCGGCACGCACGGCCGCGCCATCAGTAATGTCGAGTTCGGTGGAGCCGAAACCAACGGCGGGGTAACCCTTCTCGGCGGCAACGGCCATCAGGTCAGTACCCAACTGCCCGCGGGCACCGGTGATCAATAGTGACGTCATGGTAAGAACGCTCCTCTTAACTCAATGCTGGTGATGGCTGCTTCGGATTTACGATCAGTCGGCTGTGCTGCGCCCAGCACCGTCACCCTCGTACCTTCCAGTGCCCGGAACGTGTCTGCGGGCAAATGCCGGGTGAACACCGATCCGATGAACTCGGCGCCGCCGGTGACGAGAATGCGCATGATGAG
>JBBSUU010000399.1:0-3525 GCA_038234115.1 Mycobacteriales bacterium | reverse complement strand
CCGATCAACTCCATCCGCGGCACCTTGGACATCATGAAAAGGGTGCTGGAGGACGCGCAGCCGGACAAAATGATCGCCTGTCTCGATCTGGATTGGCGACCGGCCTTTCGGGTGGCGGCGATCCCCTCCTACAAGACCCACCGGGTGCTGACGGCCGATGCCGCAGTGCCGGATCTGGCCGCGGCGATTCCTGGTCTCGGCGATGTCGAGGTGATCCCGGAGCAGGTACCGGATGATCTGAGCCCTCAGGTTCCGGTACTGCTCGAAGTGTTGGCGGCCATGGGTTTCACCGTGGCCGGCGCGTTGGGTTTCGAAGCCGACGACGTCATCGGCACCCTCGCGCACCGGCGTACCGAGGAGGTGGAAGTCGTCACCGGAGATCGCGATTTGTATCAGGTGGCCGATGTTGGGCCGCCATCGGCCAGGGTGCGCTACATCGGCGCCGGGATGAGCAAGGTGCAGCTGCTGGACGCGGAAGGTGTTGCAGCCAAACACAATATCCCGGTCGGTCACTACGCCGACTTCGCGGCGCTGCGCGGCGATCCCTCCGACGGTTTACCGGGTGTGCCCGGAGTCGGGGACAAAACGGCCGCCGGGTTGGTCAGCCAGTTCGGGTCGATCGAGAAGCTGATGACAGCAGCGCAGGACCCCAAATCCGGGATGTCGGCGGCCCATCGCAAGAAGATTGTTGCGGCCCAGGACTATCTGTCGGTGGCCGGCACCGTGGTGCGGGTCGCCACCGATGCAGAGGTGATGATCGACCCGGACGGTGACGGCACGTTGCCGCGCAGCCCGGCGGATCCGGAACGGTTGATGGAACTGAGCAAGGAATACGGCATCTCGGCCCCGGTGACACGCTTGCTGAACTTCCTGGCCGACCGGGAGTAAGTCGCTCCGCGTTTCCTCACCCTTTGCCGCTTACCCGGTGGTGCAGCACCGGGAAAGGCGCACGAGGTGAGGAAAGGCGCGGAGTGACCAAGCCGGCAGCAGCAAATTGCCCCGCAACCTGCTGGTTGCGGGGCAATTCCAGCTGCTACTCAATGCTTCGTTATTTGGGCAAACCGACGGTGTAAGCACCCTTTTCGGCGTCAACACCGGGATCGCCGGTGACCGTGATGGTCACCTTCTTGGAGCTGCCGTCCCCGTAGGAAACCGTGCAGTCAAAGGTGGTTCCCTTGGCGATCGACTGATCGGCCGGGCAATCCACTGCCTTGACGCCCTCTTCGGCGTAACCACCGGAATCGATCGGATCGGTCAGGATCTTCAACGAGCCCGCCGCCACCGCCTTCGCGTCGAACACGGTTTTGTTGGCAAAACCGGGCCACAGGAATGCGGCAACCGCGCCGCCGCCCAGGATAACGACCGCAGCCACGATGCCGATGATCAAACCGGTCTGGCTCTTCTTCGGTCCGCCGCCCTGCTGAGCACCGCTGTAGCCGGACTGCTGACCGTACGGTGTCGCCTGCTGATACCCGGATGCCGGCTGACCGTAGGCAGACTGCTGACCGTAGGACGAAGGCTGGCCGTAGGCCGAAGGCTGGCCGTAAGAACTCTGTTGGCCGTAGGACGGCTGCTGACCGTAGGACTGCTGGGCGCCGGACTGCGGGTCGTTATAACCCGATCCCTGTTGACCGTAGGACTGCTGAGCGCCGGACTGCGGGTCGTTATAACCCGATCCCTGCTGACCATAGGATGGCTGCTGGCCGTAACCGGACTGCTGCCCGCTATAGCTCTGACCGCTGGACGGTTGGCTGTAGGCCTGCGAGGGTTGATTCGGCGGCAGTGACGGCTGCACCGTCGTCTGCGCGAAACTACCCGGGTCGTAGGCCGGCGGGTTACCGGCGGACTGTTGCCCGTAACCACCCTGTTGGCCATATCCCTGCGCTGGGGTGCCACCGGTGCTGGGCTGTCCGTAGCCGGGTACCTGCTGTGCACCGGAGGGCGGTCCCTGCTGGTTCTGTCCGTACTGCGGAACCTGGACGGGTCCGGACGGCGGCGCCGGCTGACCGGTAGGTGCTTCTTGCTGCCCCCACTGCGGCTGCCCTGAAGCCGGCCATTGCGCTCCGGATTGTTCGTTACCGTTACCGGATTGACCCGAATCATTAGGCGTGCTCATTCAGCGCCTCCCTCATATCTGTGCTCGCGCGGAGCGTCCCGCGATAGCGACGCTCCGATGATCCAATCACGGCCGCACGCTATCAAGGGCTCAACCCCGCCAATTGGTGCGAAATCGTCGCCCGAATGGTAAATCACTCAGGTGGCCACCAGGGCCACCACCCCACGGCGGATACCCGCAACGGCGTGTCGGGCGGTGGTGGCCAACGGCTCGTCGGCCACCGACTGGATCTGATCGAGCAGGTCCACCACCTGCCGGCACCAGCGCACGAAGTCACCGGCCGACAATTCGGTACCGCTGGAACCGGCGACATCCAGCGTCTTGGTCAGCGTCGCCCCGTCCACCCACACCGAAACCGCGGCGGCAAAACCCAGATCGGGTTCCCGGGTGGTCGGCAAGCCACGTTCTCGCTCGTCACCGGTCACCTCGGCCCAGAGTTTCACGGTGGCCTGCAGGGACTCGGCCGCGGCCGAACTCGGAAGCCGCGGGGACATCGTCAGATCGCGACGGGCTTCAAAGACCAGCGCGGATACGACGGCCGCCAGGTCCGGGGCTCCCAGGTGATCCCAGAGCCGCGCTTGCAGACATTCGGCCACGATCAGGTCACTTTCCGACCAGATCCGGGACAGCATCCGCCCGGCGTCGGTCAACCGATCGCCCTTCAGGTAACCACGGCTCCGGAGCAGACCCAGAATGCGTTGCAGGGCCTCGCCCAGCGAGTCCCGGGCATCATCGACCTTGGCCGCCAGCACTGCATTTTCGCTGACCAGGTTGGCGCGCCGACGGGCCCATTGCAAATGGGCTTCCCGGTCGGTGCAGCCGTGCACCGGGTGCCGCCGGATCGCGTGTCGCAGCACTGCCAGGTCAGCGTCCTCACCGGCGCTGCGCCGAGGCCCACGGCGGGGCATGGCAATGCCTTCGGCCAGAATCAGCGCGGCGATATCACGTCGGACGTGCGGTGTTCGGTGTTCGACATGCTTGGGGAGCCGCAGGCGTCCCAAAACCGGAACCGGACCGGCAAAGTCTGCCGCCGTCAGGCGGCCGGCCCACTTTCCTTCGGTGATCAGCAGCGGGCGGGCCGTGCCATCGGAGGACACACCCGGATCCAGGATCACCGCCAGCCCGGAGCGTCTACCGCCCTGGATGGCAATCACATCACCACGTTTCAACGCGGCCAGGTCGGATTGGGTCTGGTTGCGTCGGCGAGCCGCACCACCCTTGGCCAGGTCTTTCTCCTGCCCGGCCAGATCCATCAAAAGGTCGAAGTATTCAGAAATATCGCCGAGGTGGCATTGCATGGCCTCGCCGTGCGACTTGATCAGATCCTGGTTCTTCTTGACCTGACGTGCCAGGCCGACCACGGCCGCGTTCGACTGGAACTGGGCGAAGGACTGCTCGAGCAACTGCCT
>JBBSUU010000398.1:0-3541 GCA_038234115.1 Mycobacteriales bacterium | reverse complement strand
GGGTCTGGCCCCTGGGGGATTCAGAGGTAGCGGTCGATGCGAGCACCGCCGAGCGCAACGGCTTGTCGCTCGGATCATCTCTTACTGTGACAGGTTCGGATGCGACCCCGCATTCGGTGCTGGTTGTTGCCATTCTGGATACCTCAAGTTCGGCCATTGCCGGTACCGCTGACGAGTTCTACGCCGCTACGCAGCTGGGTATGGTCCTGACCCAAAACACTCCCTCCAGTTTCGATATCATTGCTGCGCCTGGGGTCTCACCAGGATCACTGGTGGCGCCGATGCAGGCTGTAAGCGGTTCTAACGCGACGGTCGTAACCGGTGCGGCCGCGTCGAACGAGGCAGTCAAAAGTATTACCGGTGACTCCAATGTGCTGGTGACGATCCTGCTGACCTTTGCGGCCATCGCCGGACTGGTGGCCGCTATCGTCATCGCCAACACCTTCACCATCTTGCTCGCGCAGCGCCAACGTCAGATTGCCCTGACCCGCTGTATCGGCGCCACTGCCGGTCAGGTCCGTCGAACGGTGCTGGCCGAGGCCGCCATGATTGGCGTCATCGGCTCGGTGCTGGGAGTCGGCGTGGGGGTCGGTGTCGGCAAACTCGCCACCAGTCTGGCCGACATCGGTTCCGCTGCATTCACCGTGGAGTGGATCGGCGTCGGGATCACCGCTGCCCTGGGGGTTCTGGTTACCGTGGTCGCCGCGGTGGCGCCGGCCCGCCGAGCGATGCGGATCGCGCCGATCGCGGCCCTGAGCCCGGTTCCAACCATCGAAGAAGCCAAGCGCAGCGGTCGTTTTAGGACGATCACCGGTGCGTTGCTGATGCTGGGCGGCGGCGGCGCCCTGATCGGCGGCATCATGCTTCCCGCCCTTGAGGTGTCGGTTCTGGGGGGCGCGGTGTCCGCGCTTGGCATCCTAATGCTGCTCCGCTCAGCGCTTCCATTTGTGCTCCGGCGGATCGGAAGACTTGGCGCTATCGCCGGCGTCCCGGGGAAGTTGGCTGCCGCCAACGCTATTCGCAATCCCGGTCGGGCCGCGGCGACCTGTACGGCGTTGGTCATCGGCGTGGGGCTCATCGTCACCCTGCAGGTGGCGTCGGCCAGCGCCCGCAGCAGTACCGAGGTGTCGCTGGCGGAGCAATACCCGCTGGATCTCTCTGTGACTGCGATATGGGATTCATCGGATCCGAAATCAGGCCAGTTGCAGGCTATTCCGGCCGCGCTGGTCGATCAATTGGATTCCGTGGATGGCCTGACTGCGGTGGGTGTCCTGGGCGGGCAGATTGACATTCCGATCGGTTCCGATAAGACAAGCGTGATGGCCTACGGCGCGACCGCCGGTCAGTATGAGGGCGTACTCAATACCGGCCCCATGCAGCGAGGGGTGCTGTTCGTGCCCAGCTGGATGATCGCTGATGGCCTGGCCGTGGGTCAGAACGTCACCCTGGAGGGGCCCGGCGGAACCCTCAACCTATCGGTCGTGTCGAGCAAGGTGGCCGGCAGCTTCCCCAGTTCCGCCGTCGTCATGAGCGCGGAGGATCTCACCAGGCTGGTTCCCACAGCTTCGGTGGCTGCGATCTGGGGACAGCTCAGCGAGATCGACCAGGCCAATGAGGTCATTGGTGAGGTCAAACCGTTGCTCGCTGACTACCCGGATCTGTACGTCGGCGGCGGCGCCCCGGAACGGGCGAGTATTGACGAGGCATTGGCCACCATCCTCGCGGTGGCCACGGCACTGCTGGCCGTTGCGGTGGTGATCGCCGTTGTCGGAATCGGAAACACCATCGGACTGTCGGTCATCGAGCGGACCCGTGAATCGGCGCTCCTGCGAGCCCTGGGCCTGCGACGCGGGCAACTGCGGCTGATGCTCGGAGTGGAAGCAGCGCTGCTGGCGCTGGTGGGAACAGTGGTCGGGGTGTTCTTCGGCATTCTGTACGGCTGGAGTGGCGCAGCTGCCACTTTCAATCAGGCCGGCCAGACTGTCGTACTGTCGCTGCCATGGGCGGAACTGGGCCTGGTGCTGGTGCTGGCACTGGTTGCCGGGGTGTTGGCTTCGGTTCTGCCCGCCCGGCGTGCGGCCAAGGCGACCCCGACCGATGCTTTGGCCGAGGTGTAGCGGAGGCAAATGCAGGTAAGTGGGCAGGCGCACTGTCGGGGGGCGCCTGCCCACTTGCCTTACCTCCGGAGCAGCAGGGATGCGGATCAGGCCATCGGGTGGGAAGAAGATGGAAATGATTCGCAATGTTCGCGCTACCGGAGGGGCTTGTTTGACCTCGGTCAGCCGGCCAGATTGCTGCCGGCCAGATTGCTGCCGGCCAGATTGCCGCCGGCCAAACTGCTGTTGGCCAGGTTCAGCCGGCCTGGTTGAGCGGCGCTGATCCGAATGCCACTGAGAAACGTTCGCACCAGATGACAACGCTGGTCAGCCCATTGATCTCCAGATCAGCCGGGATCAAATAATTCTGATCACCGTCAGTGCCCTTGAGCGCCCCGAGGTCGTGGTAGCGACTGTCCCTGTATTTGAACCAGTCACCGCCGGCGCTCTGGTCGGTCAGCGCCACGTGTAGGTCTGGGCCGTCGCTGGTGGAGAACCCCTCCAAACGGACATAGCGGGATCCGTCCGCCAGCTGCAGAATTTTCAGACCGCCGGAAGTACCGTGCTCCTGAGTCACGAAGTCCCCGCTGAACAGCACAATCGGCTCGGCTGAAACAGCAGGTGCGGCCTCGATACTCGCAGGAGTAGGGACGGTTGGGGGAGCCGGGGCAGTCGGCGGCGCAGGTGTTTGCGCTGAGTCGGCCGGAGTCTCGGCAACAGGGACCTGTATCTCGGTTTGGGCCGGTTGCGATTGCCCAGGTTGTTCCGTTGAGCTGAGCGGCGGTTGAATTTGCGGGCCGGGGGGCGGCTCGGTCGGTAGATCGGTGTTGCTCAACGGGGGCACCTTCACATCGCCGGAAGAAGTGACTCCGGGGACCACCGCAGCGGCCGCGGTTGGAAGCGCCTCGCTGACCACCTGCTTGGTGAAGAGCCGCCAGGGCTGGAACCAATAGAGACCGAAGCTGATGCCTACAACGATCACCACGGCGATCGCAGTGGCCACCTTCGGACGTTTGCGAGCAAACTTGATCGGGTTCAGATTCATCGGACTCACTCTGGCTCGGGCCTTGATCAACACAGGAATCGGTTGCGGCAACACTTCCGAGCTTTACTGTGCCATTAACGATCAAGTCCAAGAAGAGCGTTTGAACCCAGTTCCTCGAATGGTAAGAAACTGCCGGGCTGGTGCTCTGAGGGCTTCAGCGGTGAAAATTGGTCTTCATCTCAAAATGCGAGTGGACATGCGCCTCATGCCGGCGGAGACTTCTGAGCTTCTGATTCGGTGCCGAGTACTCGGGATCAATCCGGTTGTTCAGAATGGTGGGTCGTCGGGGTATTGCTGCCCGGTGGTTGCGGTGTTGACCAGGTTGTCGGTGTTATCCGGTTCGTGGGTGTCGTTGCGCTGGTTGGCTTTTTCGGTGGTGGCTAAGTAGCGGTGTTTGCCG
>JBBSUU010000397.1:0-3548 GCA_038234115.1 Mycobacteriales bacterium | reverse complement strand
CTGCTGCAAGGTCAAGGTGCTCGGGAAGGTCTCCGGGTTGGTGACCAGGCTCCCGGGCTGCAAGTTGCTGGTGTAGTCGGCAGGAACGTCGATTACGTCCTGCGTGCCAAGGCCGCGCTGCATCGCTGCAGCTGCGGTGAAGATTTTGAACGTCGATCCAGCGCCGAGCGGAGCGAAAGTTGTTGGCAACCGCTGGACCGTCTGCCCATCTCCCAGGCCGTAGGGCTGATTTGCCGCCAGCGCCAGCACCGGTCGGCCCTTGGCGGGAGTCTGGGTATTCGGTTCCACCACCGCCGTCACGTTGGCGATACGAGCCGTGGCTTCACCACCCTGGACAGCGGTGACGGCGGCAACGGCGTTCTGCATGACCGTCCGGTCCAAGGTGGTGGTGATCGTGTAGCCGCCATTGCGCAGCTGTTCATCGGTGAACGGGTTGCTCGGCAAGTTTTCCAAGTAGTCCACCACGTACTGGCAGAAGTAACCGCTGCCCTGGACATCGCCGAAGCCGTCGGAGGCGATGCAGCCGTTGGGAATGTTGGTGCGGTTCAATGGCAGGTCCGATCCCTTCAAGGGGTCGATAACTGCCGCGGAGTACTTCCGGTCCCGCAGGAGGGTGTCCAGCACCCGGTCGCGTCGTTGCTTGACGTCGTCAACCCGGTCGGTGATGAACGGGTTCAGATAGACCGGGTTCTGCACCATCCCGGCCAACATCGCAGCTTCGCCCAGCTGCAGATCCTTGGCGCTATGACCGAAGAAATACCAGGACGCCGCCTCGGCGCCGTAAACCGACGGTCCGAAGGCAACAGTGTTCAGATATGCCGCGAGGATTTGCAATTTGGTGTGTGTTTGTTCGAAGTTGATGGCCAGCCGGGCCTCCCGCAGCTTCCGGATGGGCGAGACCTCAATGGCCTGAGCCTTTTCGGCATCTGTCTTGGCGGTCACCAAGAATTGGTAGTTCTTCACGTATTGCTGCGTAATGGTGGAACCACCGCCGGTTCCGGCTTCACCGGTCAACTGGCCCAACGCCGCCCGGGCCGTACCTCGCCAGTCGACTCCGCGGTGGTATTGGAAGCGTCGGTCCTCGATGGACTGGATGGCGTCCTGCAAATACTGCGAGATATCGCCGATCGGCACCACCTTGCGGTTCTGGTTGAACAGATACGCAATTGGCTGCCCGTCACTGGCCAGGATGGTGGTCCGTTCCGGAGCCGGTAGGTCCATATTGATGCTGTCGGTGCCTTCCACCGCATCGGCCACCTGGGTCGCGCCCAGTCCCACCACGGCGGCAAATGGCAGCAACAGAATTGCCACCAGAAGTCCGCCGATAAGGCTGCCGACAGTCAAACGCCCAAGATTGCTCATCACTCGCACCGGCTCAGGGTACGGGGTTTTGATTTGAGCCGATCCGATTTGGCTGCTCGCACCGCTACGTCACAGTGTCCTGACGCCGTCAGCACACCGATGGCGTTACCGCATCGCAACAAAAATTTCCCGAGATTTCGGAACCTTGCCCGATTTATCGGCGTCTCACTGGCATCGGGTCTTACAAGGATCCGCCCCGGGAGGGACGTTGTGGGCCATGAGGGTCTGCAAAGGGGTCATGTAACACGAGAGGGTGGACAGCTATGAATGCTCGGTCACTTCATGCGGTACCTGCCGATCCGGTCGAATTCTCCGGTTCCCGGTCTGCGAAGCAACCAGCTTCGATGTCTACGGCAAGTTTGGCCGGCCCTGCCGGCATCACCGGCTCTGCCGCATCTGTCGGGATCGCAGGAATAGCAAACCCGGCGGGTTGGGCCGGGAAGGGGCTTTGTGTCGGGCGCGACCCCGATGAGCTCTTCGTGACCGGCGCCGCGCAACGCGACGCCGCGCGGTTGTGCAGCGGCTGCCCGGTCCGGCTCGAATGCCTCTCCGACGCGCTGGACAATGAAATTGAATTCGGGGTCTGGGGTGGATTGACCGAACGGCAACGACGAGCGTTGCTGCGCCAACGACCCGATGTCAGCAGCTGGCGGGATTTGTTGGAAGAGGCTCGCGAGGCCGCAGTTGCCTCGGAAGCCAGCTGAAATTTCTGGTCCCGGCCCCATTGCTCAGATCTTGGCGCTGGGCCGGAGTTCTGTTTGGCTGAAGCTAATTACCGGCCAGTCGATCGCCGATTTCTCGCAGGTCCGGCAGATCGTGCACGTCGCGGGCCGAGGCCGGCACCGAGATGATCGGCAGATCGGGATGAGCACGGATGAAACGAGCCTCCATCCGTTGCTCTGCAGCGTGTTTGATCATTCGTTCGGCGTGCAGGCGCAGAACTGCGGCAGCCAACGGCGAGCTAGCGGCGATATTCGAAGCGCCGGATTCCGCCCTGGATGCCGATAGTTCGGCCAGCGGTGGGTGCGTCCGGTTCAGAATGAGGCCCGCCAGCGGCATCTGTTCGGCTTGGAGCCTGTCGGCGAAGTAGGACGCCTCCCGCAATGCATCCGGTTCCGGTGTCGCAACCACCACAAACGCGGTACCGGCATGTCGCAGCAATTCGTAAGTGGCTTCGGCGCGAGTTCTGAACCCACCGAACATGTCCTCGAAGAGTTGCACAAATTTGGCGGCATCGGTCAACATCTGGCCACCGATGACTGCGGTCACCGCCTTGGTGAACAGGGTGAAGCCGGCGCCCACCAGTTTCAATACCCCGCGTCCGGGGCTGGTGAGCAGCCGAATCATTCGGCCGTCCAGGAATGAACTCAACCGCTGCGGTGCATCCAGAAAGTCCAATGCCGACCGGCTCGGCGGGGTGTCGACCACGATGAGATCCCATTCACCGGTAGCGGCCAACCGACCCAGCTTCTCCATCGCCATATATTCCTGGGTTCCGCTGAATGAGGTGGAAATCGTTTTGTAGAAGGGGTTTTCGAAGATCTGGGCCGCCCGATCCGGGGTCGAGTGGCTGGATACCATCTCATCGAAGGTGCGTCGGGTGTCCAACATCATGGCCCAGAGCTCCCCGGCTCCGTCGGGGACGCCGATCTCCACCTGACGCGGCGAATTGTCCAATGCGTGCAGACCAAGGGATTGCGCCAGCCGTCTGGCCGGATCAATGGTCAAGACTGCGGTTCGGCGGCCGGCGTCGGCAGCCCTGATGGCGATCGCCGCGGCCGTAGTGGTCTTGCCGACGCCACCGGAGCCGCAGGTGATGATCACCTTCGTCTCCGGATCCTTGATCAGGGCATCGATGTCCAGGGGTGCCACTCGGGAAGTCATCGGACACCCAAGGCGGTGAGTCGCTCGGCCAGCTCATAGACGCCGCCGAGGTCGGCGCCATCCACCAGATACGGCAGGGTTAGTACTGGAAGGCCCTGCTCGGCGACTTCTTCGGCACATTCTGTTTCGGCGAGCACCTTGATGGCGTGTTCGGCCGCCTCGGCCTCGAGGCCGGCAAGCAACGCGGCCTCCGGCTCGATGCCGGCCGCTCGCAGGCCGTTGGCGAGTCGACCGGTGTCCAACCGGCCCTGCGCTGCCGGCGTCAGCGAGGCGTCGGCAAAGTATGGTCCGGCAGCGGCGTT
>JBBSUU010000396.1:0-3549 GCA_038234115.1 Mycobacteriales bacterium | reverse complement strand
TGCCGGTGGTCGTTGATGCCCGCGGGGCCGCCACCGTTGTGGTACCGGCAGCTCTGGCCACGGCAGTTGATCCCACTGACGAACTTCTGGTCGCCGATCTCGACGATGTCCGCGGCTGGTGGACCTTCACCGAGCCTCGGGATTCGACAATGCCGACCGCTCGATGGTCTACCCAGCTCATCTCCACCGCTACCGGTTACGAGTTGAAGGTGCGCGCGGATTCCCTGGTGCGCGATCTGGCTCTGCTGATCGACAGACTTGACCCAGCCGCAACTGTGGACGAAATGTTCATCACCCTCCTGCGCGGGCGAGACCGCAACCATGCAGATCACCACCGGCAAAACGATGACGGCGCAGCAGGTGTGCAGCAGTGAAGTGCTGCGCTGCGCAAAACAACTGTTGCCGCGATGACCCAGATTTTGACGTGCCGGTCCCCGGCTCGGTGATCCCACCTGCTTACGCTGATCAGAGCCCTGATTCGCCTGGGTGGCAAAGACCCAGAGGAGGCCGGCAGTGAACCATATCGATGCCCGATGGGATCTGATCGTGATCGGCGGCGGGACCGCCGGGATCGTTGCGTCCCGGACGGCGGCCGGGTTCGGGGCAAAGGTCGCCCTGGTGGAGGGGGCTGCGCTGGGTGGTGATTGCCTGTGGACCGGGTGTGTACCCAGTAAAGCCCTGATCGCGGCCGCGCACCACGTCGCTGACGCCCGCAGGGCAAATCAGTTGGGAGTCGTGCTCGAAGCGCCGGTCGTTGACTTCGCTGCTGTCATGACACACGTCAGGGGAGCGATCACCGCGATCGCACCCGAGGATTCAGCGCCGGCCATGCGGGATAGCGGAGTCCATGTATTAACCGGATCAGCGCGTTTCACCGGACCGGACAGCCTGGAAGTGGACGGTAAGGTGGTGCGATTCCGGCGGGCGATCATCACTACCGGCGCCGCGCCGGCCCTACCGCCGGTGCCGGGCCTTCGCGAGGCGAACCCACTGACCAGCGACTCGGTATGGGACCTGACCGAACTTCCTGAGCGATTGGTCGTCCTGGGCGGCGGCAGCATCGGCTGCGAACTCAGCCAGGCCTTCGCCAGACTGGGCTCCCGGGTCACACTGGTCGAGGCGTTACCCAGGATCCTGTCCCGGGAGGATCCCGATGCGGCACGATTGGTCCAGGAGGCCTTCGATCGGGACGGCGTGGAGGTGCTGGCCGGACACACCCTGGTCGGCGTCACCGGCGCCAACGGCGCAGGCGGAACTGTCATCCTGGAAGATCCCGCTGCCACTTCGAGCACGATCGAATTCGATCACCTGCTGGTCGCTGTTGGTCGGAGACCGAATACCGCCGGATTAGACCCGAAAACTGCGGGCGTCGAACTGGACGCCCGGGGCTCTGTCCGGGTTGACGACCAACTACGGACCACCAACCCGCAGATCTGGGCTGCCGGCGACGTCACCGCTCTCCCACCGTTCACTCACACCGCAGGAGTTTTCGGCTCTCTTGCGGCCACCAATGCGGTCTTGGGGCTGCACCGCAGGGTCCTACTCTCCGCCATACCCAGAGTGACCTTCACCGATCCGGAGGTCGCCGCGGTCGGCCGCCCCACCTGGGCCGACGGTAGCGACCCGTCGCCGAAGACGGTCACGCGCTGGAACGAGCGCGTGGACCGCGCCGTGGTGGACGACCGGACGGATGGATTCAGCAGGCTGACGCTGGGCAAGAGGTCCAGGATCGAAGGGGGCACCGTCGTCGGGCCGCGGGCCGGGGAAACCCTGGCCGAGATTACGTTGGCCGTTCGCAAGCACCTGACCACTTCTGACCTCGCCGGCACCATCCACCCTTACCCCACCTACGGGGATGGTCCGTGGAACGCCGCGCTCACCGATGTCCGCAGTCGGCTGGCGTCCCCGTTGGCGCAGCGAGTGAGCGCCGTGCTGCGCCGCTTGCGAGGCGGTCGCTGATGGCGCCCCGTCAGCCCGAGCAGTGGACCAAGAGCCGCGCTCAGATCTACGATGCGAGCTTTAGGGTCGGCTGCCGACGCGGACTTGAATATGTCCGCCCCGAAGGCTCCTCGCAGTGACGTCGACGCAATCCCGCTCTACAGCTGTCCACGGGTGGGCATCAATATCGGACCCGCCGGCCCGGCAGGCCAGCCGAGCCAGTGGGCCGGCTATTCTCGCGGCGCCAACCGGCAACTGCATGTCAACCACGGCGAGTCGCCCGCCCGAGCGGGTCGTCGCAAAGGCTCGCTCCCAGGCCAGTTTCCAGTCGGGAACCAAGGAAAGGCTGTAGGTGGCCAATGCCGCGTCCACCGGGCCGATCCCAGTGAGCTCGATCATGTCAGCCTGCAACAGCTCCACATTGCGCCAGTCGTGTCGCTTGGCCCGGCCGCGCGCCTGATCAAGCATTTGCCGGCTGGTGTCCACGCCGATCACCTTCCCGCTCGGGCCCACCGCTTCTTGCAGCAGCGGATGATTCAGGCCGGTTCCGCAGCCCAGGTCGAGAACCCGCATTCCAGGTCGTAGCCCCATCGCCCGAATAGCCGCGACCCGTCCCGCTCGGTACACCGGCCACTCCAGTGACAGGACGTCATAGAAACGAGCCGACACGGTGTAACGCTCTGGAAAAAACATCGACGGACTCCTCATTCGCTCGGCGCATTCGAGTTCAAGGCTACGATCGCCGCAGCGGCTCTGGGTGTCACACCACACGTGTGCCGCCAAGCGAACTCGGGGCCAAGGGGTATCTGGGCAGTTGGTGGCTTCCGGTTTCTGTGGAGGCATTCGGAACAGGAACGGGAGAGCCGTATGCGCGCTGTGCTCAACGCAGGGGTGATCAGAATTCGCCGCGCGGGCCCGCTGATCTTAGCCAGGTTCCCGGGCTGGGTGCGCTCCCTCAACGAGGTGACCCGACCGGTTCACCCGGCCACCAGGGCGGCGCTGGACCGCAGGTGGGCCGAGCTTCCTGCCGGCGCCCGCACCCCGGCCCAAACCCTTGGTCAACACGCCGTGGGCTGCGAGGGCACCCACGGCGTGTTTCCCAAGTGCAACCTCGCCTGCACACCGTGCTACCACTCACGGGATGCAAACCGGGTGGCGATCAGCGGCGACCACACCCGCTCCGAGGTCACCGAGCAGATGGCGTTTCTGCAGCAGCTTCGCGGTCCACGCGCCCATGCCCAACTGATCGGCGGGGAGGTGAGCCTGCTACCGCCGGAAGATCACGCGGCCACCCTGCAGATCATGCGCGAGCATGGTCGCGAGCCGATGAGTATGACCCACGGCGATTTCGACGATGATTATCTTCGGGCGCTCGCTTTGGGCCCCGACGGCAGGCCGCGACTGCCGCGACTGTCTTTCGCCGGCCATTTCGACATGTTGATGTTCGGGCGCCGCGGCATCGAACGCCCCACGGACGAGGCATCACTCAATCCCTACCGCAGACGCTTTGCCGACATGTTCGCCCGGCTCGAGAAAGACCATGGGGTGCGGTATTTCCTGGCTCACAACATGACAGTGACACCCCGCAACGTCGACCAGATCGCCGCTGTC
>JBBSUU010000395.1:0-3550 GCA_038234115.1 Mycobacteriales bacterium | reverse complement strand
GTTCTTCCAAGCTTGGGCGCGTTTAGTCACCAGGTTGTACACGTTGTTAGACCAGTTCTGGATGGTGGTGTAGCGGATGGTCGAACCTTCCAGAGCGATCAACTCGACCACCGCTGAGTGAAGTGAGTCGCCGGAGTAGGTCGGGGCCGTACAGCCTTCGATATAGTGCACTTTGGCACCGGGTTCGGTGATGATCAAGGTGCGCTCGAACTGTCCCATGTTCTCGGTGTTGATCCGGAAGTATGCCTGCAGCGGGATATCGACATGGACCCCCGGCGGCACGTAGACGAACGATCCCCCCGACCACACGGCCGAGTTCAACGCCGAGACCGTGTTGTCCCCGGCCGGGATGATGGTGCCGAAGTACTCCTTGAACATCTCCGGGTACTCTTTGAGCGCCGTATCGGTGTCCAGGAAGATGACACCCTGGGCAGCCAGATCCTCGCGGATCGAGTGGTAGACGACCTCGGATTCGTACTGAGCGGCGACACCGGATACCAGACGCTGCTTCTCCGCTTCCGGGATGCCCAGCCGATCATAAGTATTTTTGATCTCCTCGGGGAGGTCATCCCAGGTGGCAGCCTGCTTCTCGCTGGAGCGCACGAAGTACTTGATCTCATCGAAGTGAATACCCGACAGGTCGCTGCCCCACGTCGGCATCGGCTGCTTCTCAAAAAGTTCCAGGGCCTTCAGACGCTTTTTCGTCATCCACTCCGGTTCGCTCTTCTTGGCCGAGATATCCCGGACCACATCGGCGTTGATCCCGCGGCGAGCAGACGCGCCTGCCACGTCGGAGTCGGACCAGCCAAAGGCGTAATTGCCCAGCGAATCAATCGTTTCCGATTGGGTGAGGCGCGCAGGAGCCGCGGTCACTTCGGGAACGGTGAGATCCAATTCGGGAGCGGTCGTCATATTGTGCTTCCTTCCAGATTCTTCGGATCGGGGACCGTCGTCGTGGTCTCCGGGTGGAACTTCAATGAGCCGAGACTCGGTGGTGCGATCAAGGGTAAAGCGGTCCGGGCCTGCGGCAGATCCGGGACAAACGTGGTGCAGAACGAATCGCCGCGAGCGATGGTCGCGAGCCGTTGGGCATAGGTACCCAGTGCTTCGGTGAAGACATGCATTTCTTCCTCGCACAGTTGCGGGAATTGCGCTGCCACATGCGCCACCGGGCAGTGATGCTGGCAAAGCTGCTCTCCGACTCCCACTTGCCGGGCGGAGGCCACATAACCGGCGTCGGTCAGGGCGCTGGCCAAGATTTCCAGCTTCGCCGGCATTCCGGCAGCAGATTCCAGTTCCGCCCTCCGGCTTTGAAGCACTCGCTCGGCGCGCTGCCGGGCAAATGCCGTTACTGCTTCGGGACCACCGTGTTGGGCTAAAAATTCCAAGGCTTCGACGGCAATATCGTCGTAGGCATGCGGCAACTTTTCGCGGCCGGTGTCGGTGAGTAGATAGACCCTGGCCGGTCGTCCCCGTCCGCGGGTGGAACGAATGGCCTGCATCCGGGACACCACCGCACCCTCTTCGAGCAGCGCGTCCAGGTGCCGGCGGATACCGGCAGCGGTGAAACCGAGTTTGGCTGCCAACGCCACTGCGGTCGTCGGACCCGCGGAGAGTAAAAGCTGGATGACGGCGTCCCTGGTTCTTCCCTCAGCCGGGGCAGCGTCGTCGGTCTTCAGGTCAGCACGCGCGGCAGTAAGCACCGTGCGCAAGGGAGCCTGATCGATATTCACAACACCAGTGTGACCTTTTTAGTGGTGGTATTCAAAGGGCCACCGGCAGCGGCTTCGTGTGCTCCCTATTACCCAGGTCAGGCTAACCTCACGCAATCCTCGAGGTTTGGGGGATATTCACCGAAAACCCCAGGCGAACCCAGGGGTACCTGCAGTGCAGCCTAACCACCTGGTCCGGCCAGAATTTCTCTAAATTTCCGAGCGAGCGGACCGCGCCGCGATCAGGCGGAGGTAGCAACGATCCGCCCTACACTCAGTCGGTGAGCAAACGGGCGTCGAAGCAACGGTCTGCAGCCGCGCTCGCGCAACCTGCCCCCACGCCGGTGCCGGGCAACATATTGGTCGACCAACCGCAGATCACCAGACTGAATGCGACGGAATTGCGCCAGCTCAGGCGGCTACGGCGAATCGGCACCACCGGCGCGATCCTGATGGCCATCGCGGCCACCTCTTCGTACGGGGCCGCCAACCCGATCCCGAATCCGGTGGACGGCTACCGGATCCTGGGCCTGCTATCCCGGATCGGTCCGGCAAGTCTGGCCGTTTCTTACACCGGAATCGCCCTGGTGGTGTTGTCCTGGTTTCTGTTGGGCCGATTGGCCACGCCAGGTCGTACCCGCCGACTGACCAGGACTCAGCTCTCCCACACTCTGGCCATGTGGGCGGTTCCGTTTCTGGCGACGCCGCCGCTGTTCTCTCGCGATGTCTATTCCTACCTGGCTGTCGGCCAGATGATGAACGCCGGATTCAACCCCTACGACCTCGGGCCCTATGACGCGCTCGGTGACCAGGACCGATTTGCCCACCAGGTGGACGTTCGTTGGCAACATACGTCGACGCCTTACGGGCCTGCCTTCCTACTGATCGTTCGTGGCATCGTTGCGGTTTCGGGCCCCCATCTGATCACCGGTGTTCTGTTGCAGCGGGTTTTCGAGCTCATCGGGGTGGCGATGATCGTGTGGGCGTTACCCCGGCTGGCGAAACGATGTGGCCTCGATCCGATCTCGGCACTCTGGCTCGGGGCGCTCAACCCGCTGGTGCTGTTCCACCTCATTGCCGGCGGGCACAACGAAGCGCTGATGATCGGACTCATGCTGGCCGGCCTGGTGATTGCCCTGGACCATTCCGTGGTCGTCGGCACCATCGCTTTGACGTTGGCAGTGGGGGTCAAGGCGACGGCGGGATTGGCCCTGGCCTTCCTGATCGTGGCACTGGCCCGCCGCGCCGGCGGTGCTTGGCGTGACCTGATCCGGATCGGCTTGAAGGTCACCGCGGTCGCGGTGGTCACTTTCGCCCTGCTGACGCTCGCCACCGGTGTCGGCGTCGGCTGGCTCGCGGCTCTGAACACTCCTGGCCTGGTCCGTTCTTTTCTGTCCGCATCCACTGTCATCGGGGTGGTCACCGGCGCTATCGGAAATGTCCTGGGGGTGGGCGACCATACGGCGGGGATCCTTGACGTGCTGAACCCGGTCGGAACCGCGGCCGGCGGATTGATCGCCCTGTTCATCCTCTGGCGATGTTGGAAACACGGGTTGGACGCGATTCTGGGCCTGGGCATCGCGATTGGCATCTTCGTGATCCTGTCCCCCGTCGTCCAGCCCTGGTATCTGCTGTGGGCGGCCATTCCGCTGGCCGCTTCCACCGCCGATCCCCGGTACCGCAAGGTCACCGTCGCCATCACCGGCGCGTTGTCGGTGACGATCATGCCCAGCGGTGCCATCATCGAACCGCTGGTCATTGCGCAGGCGGTTCTCGTCGCGGTGCTGGTTGCCGCAATCTTCCTGTTCCTGATGCAGCGCAAAGGCCTGATTCCGGTG
>JBBSUU010000394.1:0-3563 GCA_038234115.1 Mycobacteriales bacterium | reverse complement strand
GACCGACAATGCCTGGGATTTCTTAGTTTTCGCAGCCGACGCCGTCTTTGTCCCGGTCAAACTTCGACAGGAACCCGGGATCACCGACACGAATGGGTGCCGCGCCCGCCGCTCGGACCTCAGAGCAATTGGCGTAGTAGGCCCCGGCGGCAGGCTGAATCGGCACCTGCGCTTCGACGACCTTGGCAGCGGCTGCTGCCGCGGCTGCTGCAGCCGCCGCTTCGCCGGCCACGCGCTGTTCTTCGGCTACCCGAGCCGCTTCTACCTGCGCCGCTGCGGCCGCACGGGCCGATTCCGCCTCTGCGGCAACGCGTTGTTCTTCCGCCACCCGGGCGGCGGCGGCGGCAGCCTGAGCCGCGGCTTCAGCCGCTGCAGCTGCCTGAGCTGCGGCCGCCTGGGCGGTGGTGATGGACTTACTCACGACGACAGTAAATTCCGGGCAGCTCAGGTCGATGGCTGCCTGCAGGGCGACGTGTTGTGACGTCGTGAGAATCTTGGTGTAGTTGGCCAGATCGACGGCAATTGTCCCGGCGGTTTGACCGATGACCAAGTTTGCGCACACCCCAACAACAGAGGCGTAAGCGTAGGCGGGGTCGGCGGCGTCGATGCCGACTGCCAGCAGGAGCGCTGCATAGGCTGCCTCCTGATCGGCCATCGATGGCGAACTCGAGGTCGGGGTGGTGCTGGAGGTGGTGCTGCTTGTTGTCGAAGAGGTGGTCTTGGTCTTCGAGGTGCTGGTGGTGGTCGGGCTTGTCGACGTGGACGCCGCGCTCGAGACCGGTCCGGTGGTCGCGGCCACCAGGCCCAAGGGCGCAGTCGTTTCGGCGGCGCTACCGCAGCCACTGAGCAACAGGGTTCCGACAAGGATCGGGACAGTCAGTTTCTGAAAGATCTTCAAGGGAGCACTCCGCGGTAGTGACACGGATCCGCTCTCAACGCGCCCCCATTGCCAGTTCTTTAACCTCATCGGCAGCGGAGGCTGCGGCGTTACGCCGATCGGGGTATTCCCAGCAGAGTTCAGCCAAGAGGGCGTCTTCGTCACCACATCGAGGTGTTCTGCAGTCAGAAAGCACGCTGGGTATTGATGTATTGATCAAAGCCGCCGGCATAGGTTGCTTCGGCCGAAAGTTGCCCGCGCTGATCCTTGCGAACAAGCGAGGCCCGGAATGACCGTGTGGAATCCGCCCTCCGCACGGACCACCGGTGCTGGCAACGACGAAAGTTGCCGACATTGATCAAAGTTGCCGTAAACCGGCTCGAAAGCTTGGTTTCGCCGACTTTGATCAATGTGCCCGGGTGGCGATCGGGGTCGGTCCCCGACAGGTCGGTGAAGCTAGTCCTTGCTGACCAGCCACCCCAGCGGAGCCGCCAACTCATCACCGGCGGCCGGACCCCAACTTCCGACCTCATAGGGGTGCGGCTTGGGCGGATCGGCCAGGATCGGTTCGGCTACGGCCCAGGCGCTGGCCAAACCGGTACTGCTGGTGAACAGCGACCGATCGCCGACCGTGACGTCATGCAGCAGGGACACATAGGGCGGCAACGCTTCGGAATCGGGAACGGCATCGAGATCAAGACACACCGACTCCTCGGTGAGTTTGAGTTCCGCACCCGGGGTCTTGACCACGAGTTCCACATCAATACGGCCGCACCCGGACAGCGTAAAGCTGAGAACCGTTCCATGGCCAGGAATGTGAGTGAGCGGGCCGTCCGGCTTCTTCAGGATCAGCGACACCCGCTGGTCCGACTTGGCCAGTTGCTTCCCGCTGCGCAGCAGAAATGGAACGCCATGCCAGCGGTCGGTGTCGATCCACAACCGGACCGCCGCGTACGTGTCCGTGATGGAGCCCTTGGCCACCTCGGGCAGATCCAGGTAACCCTTTGCCTGGCCGAAGACCACATCTTCGGCGACCAGTGGGCGGAACGCGGCCATGACCGATTCACGAGCGTCCTGCAAATTCTCTGAAGTCATATCGACCGGAGGTTCCATCGCCACCTCGGCTGCCACCTGGAACAGGTGGGTGACGATCATGTCCCGGAATGCGCCGGTGGCGTCATAGAAGGCCGCTCGATCGGCGACATCCAAGGTTTCCGGTACATCGATCTGTACCTGCTGGACGTGCTCGCCGCTCCAAATGTTGCTGATGAGTTGGTTACCGAACCGAAGGACGTGAACATTTTGAGTCGCTTCCTTACCCAGGAAATGATCAATCCGGTAGACCTGATCTTCGTCCATCACACTGTGAACCAAGTCGTCCAGGTGGCGGAATGTTTCAGGGCTGGTACCATAGGGCTTCTCGTACACCACTTTTGAGCCGTCGAGCAATTTATGCTCGGCCAAACCGGACGTCATCTTCTCGAAAGCAACCGGCGGAATGGCCAGATAGTGGATGTACTGAACATCCTTACCCAGTTCACCCTTCGCCTCCGCCAGTACGTCCAGAAGTGAACCCGGGTCGGCTGCCTCGAAACCCCCGCCGGCAAAACGCAGGTGTTTGGCAAACTCCGACCATCTGGAATCCTCCAGATCACCCAGTGATTCGGTGACTGCTTTGCGCGCATCGGCCTGGAAGTCCTCATGCGCAAGATCGCCCCGGCCATTGCCGATAAGCAACCAAGTACTGGGCATCAAACCGTAATCGGCCAGCTGGAAGAAGGCGGGAAGGACCATTCGGTGGGCCAGATCGCCGGTAGCGCCGAAGAGGACGAAAATGGTGGGGGTACTGGCTGGCATCAGGTGCTCCTCTGCAATATGTGATGCTGATCGATCGGCGGCAGCTAGTCGTCGTACTGAATGTCGGGCCAAAGATTCAGCAAGGCATCAATTTTCGTTTGTACCCAGAAACAGGAATCGAACTCCGGTTTTGCCCCGATGGCCGCGAAGTTCTGCTGGACATCTTTGAAGGTCACGTTCCGGACGGCGGAGTTTCGGACCAGGACGTAGTAGTAGGTGCGCGGGGGGTTGGCGCTGTGGTCGGTGTAACAGTGTCGGACCAGGCCGGGTGGCGAAGCTTTGGCGGTGACGCCCATACGGCGTCCCATGGTTTGGAGCGGGACGACGAAGCGGCCTTTGGGGAACTTCCATTTTTCGGTGAAGTCCCCGGTCTCGTCCCACCAGAACATGGTCAATGAAAAGTCATTGTCGCCTCGGCTGTTACCGCGTTCGTCGACATCGAAGGGCAAGCCCTCCTCTTCGTGGAGTTCCTCCAGAATTTCCATGGCGCCGGCGGACGGCTGCCCGGCCGAATCCATGGGGGACAGGTAGATCCCGGCCGGACGCTTCCACTCAGTCTCGAAGGGCGGAAGTGGTTCGGCCGGAACGGTTTCGGGTGCCTCCGACGCAGAAACGGTGTCCTGAAAGGGTGAGATCGCTGCTACCGCTTCCACTGCGGACTCGGTGGGGTTGAATTCCTGCTGGGAGGTGGCCTCATCGAGACGCGGCTCGGGTGCGGCCGGCGCACTACCCACCGGTTGGGTAGCAACAGGGGACGCCGCGAAAGTCGGCGCTGCACCAGGCGGCGCCGCCACAGGCGGCGAAGCAACAGCTGGCTCGGCCATCGCCG
>JBBSUU010000393.1:0-3587 GCA_038234115.1 Mycobacteriales bacterium | reverse complement strand
GCCGCCACCGGAGCGAGCATGGTGCACCCGTTCAATGATCTGCGGACGATCGCCGGTCAAGGCACCATCGCCCGTGAGATCGTAAATCAACTGGGGCGGATGCCCAATACGGTGGTCGTCCCGGTCGGTGGTGGTGGACTGCTGGCCGGAACAGCCACTTTCTACGCCGAAAGATTCCCGACCATCACCGTGATCGGAGTCGAACCTGCCGGCGCCGCCTCGATGACAGCCGCCCTACGAGCCGGTCATCCGGTCAGCCTGGAGCAGTTGGATCCCTTTGTCGACGGGGCTGCGGTTCGCCAGGTGGGCGACCTGACCCATGCCCTGATCGCGGCCGCCGGCAGCGCAGTGGTGACAGTTGAGGAGGGCGCCATCTGTACTGCCATGCTGGGGCTCTACCAGAGCGAGGGCATCATCACCGAGCCCGCCGGCGCGATCACCGCGGCCAGCCTGGGTACCCGGCACGATCCGGGCGTTCTGCAGTTCGCGCCGGGCAGCACCGTGGTCCTGGTGGTGTCCGGTGGCAACAACGCCGTTTCGCGTTACAACGAGATCCTGGAGCGGTCGCTGGTCCATGAGGGCCTCAAGCACTATTTCTTGGTCAACTTTCCGCAGGAGCCCGGCGCCTTGCGCAAATTCCTCCACGAAGTGCTGGGACCGGACGATGACATCGTGCTTTTCGAATACGTCAAGCGCAACAACAGGGAAACCGGTCCCGCGCTGGTCGGTATCGAGATCGGGTCACCGGACGATCTACCGTCGCTGCTCAAACGCATGCAATCGGGCAAGATGCAGATCGAACAACTCGACCCGAATTCGCCTTCCTTTCGCTTCCTGACCTGAGTGTTTCCGTCCGACCTGAAGTACCGATGACGATTGACGGCTTTGATAGACGTGCGAAGCTGACCGATGTGCGCGCAATCGTATTTGACACCGTCGGTGGACCCCTGGCGCTCCGGGAGGTGCCGGAACCCGTCTGCCCGGACGACGGGGTACTCATCCAGGTCAAAGCCACCGGGGTCTGCAGATCCGATTGGCATGGCTGGGCCGGACACGATCCGGTGCCGCTTCCCCATATCCCGGGCCACGAGCTGGCTGGGGTAATTGCCCAGGTCGGACCGCTGATTGTGAATTTCAAAGCGGGAGATCGAGTGACGGTCCCGTTCGTCTGTGGTTGCGGGGCGTGCGAGGTATGCCTGTCCGGAAACGCCCAGGTCTGTCCCCACCAGACGCAACCGGGATTTACCCATGACGGCTCCTTTGCCGACCTGGTTGCCATCTATGGCGCCGACTACAACCTGGTGGAGTTGCCGCCGGAGATCGACTTCGTGACGGCGGCCGGCCTCGGCTGTCGGTTTGCCACCGCGTTCCGGGCCTTGACCGCACACGGTCAGGTCCAACCCGGCGACCAGGTGGCCGTTCATGGATGTGGTGGTGTCGGGTTATCGGCTGTGATGATTGCGCTTGCGCTGGGCGCATCGGTGATCGCCATTGATATTTCCGACTCCGCGCTGGCAGCGGCCGCCGAACTCGGTGCCCGGGTATTGAATTCTGGAGATCTGGCGGGACCGGCGGCAGTGGGCGAGCGGGTGCAGGAGCTCACCGGGGGAGTCCAGATCAGTGTGGACGCACTCGGACTCGCCGACACGGCGGTAGCTTCCGTGTTATCCCTGCGTCGACGGGGGCGCCACGTCCAAGTGGGCCTGTTGCTGGGCGAACGATCGACACCTCCGTTACCGATGGACCGGGTGCTGTCCTGGGAACTTTCCCTCCACGGGTCGCACGGAATGGCGGCGCATGAGTATCCGGCGATGCTGTCGCTGATCGCGTCCGGCATCTTGGATCCGTCGAAATTGATCGGTCGCGTCATCAGCCTGGATGAGGCCGGCGAATCGCTGGAATCGATGAGTCGGCCGGCGACGGCGCCTGGCTTGACCGTTGTCCGCATCTGAAGCTCGACCGAATCCCAGGAGGACTTCATTGCCCGCCGCCGGTCTCAACACTGCAATTGAACACATCGAATGTGATGCCACCACCTGACCCGGAGGAGTTGGGCATCGCATGGACATTTCCGGCGATCGGTACCCACTGGTCGATAGCGACCCAGCGACCGCTCGGCCAGCGTGTGCAGAGCGAGATCCTTACTTGCATAGACGATTTCGATCTGACCTGGTCACGGTTTCGCGAAGGCTCGATGGTCCGCCGAATGGCTATTCAGCCGGGTACCTACGATTTTGGCCCGTCGGCCGGACCGCTGCTGGATCTGTACCTGGACCTTTACCGTCGCACTGGAGGTCTGGTCACACCATTGATCGGAAATGCGCTGGAACATCTGGGATATGACGCCGGGTACTCCATGGTTCCCAGGTCCGGGTTTGTCCACACCCAGCCGTGGGAGGAGGCCGTCACCAGGCAGGGTAGCGAGTTGACCAGTACCACCTCGGTGACCTTCGATGTCGGTGCGGCCGGCAAGGGCTATTTGGTGGATTTGGTGCTGGAAGTCCTGCGGGACAACGGTACTGACCACTGTGTGGTAGATGCCAGCGGTGACCTGCGGCACCATGGGGGTGATGTGCAGCGAGTGGGGCTGGAGCACCCGCTTGCATCGGGCACCGTTATCGGAGTGGCAAATCTGTCCGGAAATGCCTTGTGCGCTTCGGCTGTCAACCGCCGCGCCTGGGGTGACGGATTGCACCATGTGGTGAATCCACAAACCGGCCGGCCGGCCCGTGGTGTGATTGCTACCTGGGTCATTGCCCCGACCGCGCTGGTGGCCGATGGATTGGCCACCGCCCTGTTCTTCGTACCGGCAAAAGCTTTGCGGGGTATCGATTTTTCCTTTGTTCGGATGTTCGCCGGTGGTCGAATTGAATACTCGGCCAATTTTGATGGGGAGCTGTTCGGTTGATCGGACCGAGGGCACTGCATCGGTGCGGACTTGCGAACCGGCAGGGCACGTGGTGCCCTGCGAAACCTTGAGGCGGGAGGAACATTTGCGCATCGATCAGCCCCGGACGGGTGTGGTGGCAGGATGACTGGTGATGCGTACGGCGCTTGGGTGTGATCGGGGTAGCGCCGCCGCACCCGCGGGGGAGGGGCTCCTGATCCCTTGATCAGGCACGTGGCTCACCCTCACCCGGTAGGCTGTGAGCATTTGGTGCATAAGGTGGATCGTTGATTTCTCATCTGCATGATTCTCATGATGACCCGTCGAGTGAGGCACTCGCCGGTAGTTCGGGCAGCGATCGGCTCGAGCCAGACCCGCCGCATGACGAGCGCAAAAAGGCCGACCGGATTCAGTCCGCTGTCGAACACATCCTGCCCTCGATCACAGTGGATCTGATTCACCTGTTCACCCGGGATGATCCGATGATCGACCGCATTCGAATGCCGGTCCGGATGATGGCCACCAGCAGGCCAAAATTTTCCGGCGAGTTGACTTTCAGCACCGAGAACATCATGGCGCTCTCCGAATATGTAGGTACAGCTGATATCGAGATTTGGCCGCTGCTGGCCAAATCAGTCGTGGAGTTGCCGCTCGTCCCCAGCGGTGGGGTCAGCCCGATGCGCCGCACTGGCCGCGGTCG
>JBBSUU010000392.1:0-3589 GCA_038234115.1 Mycobacteriales bacterium | reverse complement strand
TACGCCCTGTTCTGGTCCTTGTCGTTCGCGCTGAGCGCGCAGCTTTGGTCAGCAGTCGGCGGCTTCGACGAGCGATATCAGGGTTACGGCGCCGAAGACACCGACTTCGCCTGGCAACTCCGAAGTCTGGGCATCCCCATCCGGTGGGTAGGCGGCGCCGACGCCTACCATCAGTACCACCCGACCAGCACTCCGCCGTGGCACAACATCTCAGACATCGTGCGCAACGCCGGGCTGTTCTTCGATCGGTGGCAGGAATGGCCGATGGGCGGCTGGCTGCAAGCCTTCGAAACCGCCGGCGCGGTGGTTCTCGACAGTGGACGCTACCGGCTGGCCGAGAAGTATTCGCCGGCAACCTCGGTCCCGCCGCCCAGCTAGTTGAGCGCTGGTCCTGAGTGGCCTCGGACGCATTTTCTGCGGAGCGCGATCAGTTCACCAGTCCGTACAACCTGGTGATGTGCAGGGTCAGCAGCACTCGCCGCTCTGTCACCATCACCTGTCGGTATTCATCCCAATCGGGATGTTCACCGCGAACCGCCCGGTAGTACCGGACAAGAGATTCCACCGATTCGTCATCCACGGCTTGCGCCACCGGCCCCAGTTCAGAATCGGCCTCAGCGACCCCATAGGACCAGAAATTCGCGCCTGGCACGTACAGGCTCGCGCGGGGGTCACGTTGCAGATTCTTCGTTTTCGCCCGGTCCGCGGTTACCGAAATGATCGCGGTGCGCGGCGCCGGGTCGTACAAGTAGGTCACATTGGACAGTTGCGGGCGCCCGTCGCGCTTGATCGTGGTCAGCACCCCGTTGTGCGAGGACGTCAACAACGCTTCTAACGGCTGATCGAACGCAACGATGCTCATAATCGGGCCAACAACCGGGCAGATGGCAACATTCCCGGCGCTTGAAATTCGGTTGGCCAACGGCCGATACGGACTCTGAGCTACTTGCTGTCCAGCCGCGGAAAAAGGATTTCTCGCATCACCAGCAGCAGGGCAGCAGCGATCGGGATGGCGACAAGCGCCCCGATGACGCCCAGCAGCGCGCCGCCGATGAGCACGGCCACCACAGTGACGAGGGCCGGTACCTGTACCGCCCGGCCGATGATCGCCGGAATCAGGAAGTAGTCCTCGGCCAGGTGGTAGACGATGAAGAATGCGATCGTGGCCAGCGCGATCGGCAGCGAAACGGTGAGTGCGGCCAGGGCGGCGATGACACCACCGACAAAGGCTCCGATCACGGGCACAAGATCCAATAGCGCCACCGCGAACGAAATGAGCAACGCGTATGGAACGCCGAAGATGATCAACCAGGCAAAGGTCAGCAGCCCCACGATCAGCGAGATCAGCAGGTTGCCCAGGACATAGTGACCGACTTTGGCCATGATGTCGTCGCCGATCAGGATCGTCCGTGGTCGACGCGAATGGGGTACCAGACGGTAGAACAAGGCACGGATCCGAGGCAGATCGGCCAGGAAATAGGCGGTCAGGACGAAGACGATGAGGGTGTCTGTCAACGCATTGAAAACCGCGATGCCGGCGCCCAGCACTCCGGTGGCGATCTGGGAACCCGATGAGCTCAAGAGCCCCTGCAGTTTTTCCTGGATTCCGAAACGCTCGTTCATGCCGCCGATGAAGGAACTCTTGTCATTGAGTCGCTGCAGGTATCCGGGGACGTCGGCGGCCAGGGCCCCGATCTGGGAGGCCAGCGCCGGTACCGCGGTGGCCAGGAATCCGACAATGATCGCCACCACCGATGCCAGCACCGTCAGCACCGCACTCCACCTGGGGAAACGGTGTCGAACAAGCCAGGAGACGGCGGGTTCCATCCCCACCGCCAGGAAGAGCGCCAACCCGATCAGGATGAGGACACTTCCGGCGGTGAGGAACAGCATGATGGCGCCATAGGTGACGGCGACACCGGCGGCTGCGGCCATGCCGATGAAGAACGGGGATTTCCAGTTGAATGGTTTGCCGAGCTTGCCCATCGGCGCGGCTTCCGAGCTCATCTGAGCTGCCACGACTTCAGCCGTCGCGACCGGGCCATCGGCCCCGGGATCAGGCGGCTGCCCGATCGACGGGTCGTGCGCCACCACGGCCTGATCGGACTCCGGCACCGGTTGGTTCAGCTCACCTGGGCTCATAGGGGCTCTCCTTCTACTGAGAGGGTGTGTGCCCCATTCCGCCAACAACGAATCCCGGCTAGGAACGAATCCCGGCGGCGAGACGATTCCAGGTATCAACGACGGTGTCCGGGTTGAGCGAGATGCTGTCGATCCCCTGATCCAGCAGCCATTGCGCCAGATCCGGGTAATCACTTGGTCCCTGACCGCAGATGCCGACATATTTGCCGCGGGCCTTGCAGGCGCTGATGGCGGCGCTGAGCATGAACTTCACTGCCGGATCGCGTTCATCGAAACCGGCAGCGATCAGGGCGGAGTCCCGGTCGAGCCCGAGGGTCAGCTGGGTCATGTCGTTGGATCCGATGGAGAACCCGTCGAAGAAATCCAAGAACTCATTCGCCAGTACCGCATTGGACGGAACCTCGCACATCATGATCACCTCGAGGCCGTTCACCCCGCGCTCCAAGCCGTTTTGTGCCAGCAGTTTGATCACTCCATCAGCTTCGATCAGTGTCCGGACAAAGGGGATCATGACCTTGATATTGGTCAGCCCCATCGTGTCTCGAACAAAGCGCAGAGCCTCGCATTCCATCTGGAAGCAGTCGGCGAAATCGGCCGAAAGGTAGCGCGCGGCGCCGCGATACCCGATCATCGGGTTTTCCTCGTGTGGCTCGTAGAGGTCGCCACCGACCAGATTGGCGTACTCGTTGGACTTGAAGTCCGACATCCGCACGATCACCGGATTGGGTGCGAAAGCTGCTGCCAGCATTGAGATACCCTCGGCGACGCGGTTGACGAAAAACTCGCGAGGACTGGCGTAGGCGCTGATCCTTCCGGCGATCTCGCCCTTGAGCGGCTCGGCGAGTTGCTCGAAGTCCAGCAATGCCTTGGGATGGATACCGATCTGGCGATTAATGATGAATTCAAGACGGGCCAGTCCGACGCCGTGGTTCGGGATTCGCGAGAACGCGAAGGCCTGTTCCGGAGTACCGACATTCATCATGATCTTCAGCGGCAGCTCGGGCAGCACCTCCAGTTCCGTTACCTGCACAGCGAAGTCGAGCAAACCGTCGTAGATGAAACCGGTGTCACCCTCCGCACAAGAAACTGTGACCGGATCACCGTCGGCGAGAAGCGTTGTGGCGTCGCCGGTTCCGACAACAGCGGGGATACCCAGTTCGCGAGCAATGATCGCGGCGTGACAGGTCCGGCCACCGCGGTTGGTCACGATAGCACCGGCCCGCTTCATGATCGGCTCCCAATCCGGGTCGGTCATATCGGCAACGAGTACATCGCCGGGAGTGAAGGAGGCCATCTGGTCGATGGAACGGAGTACTCGGACCGGACCGGCGCCGATCTTCTGCCCGATGGCCCGTCCCTCGACCAGGAGAGTTCCTTTTTCCGTCAGCCGGTACCTTTCCACCTGGCCGGAATTCTGTCGCGACTTCACCGTCTCCGGGCGCGCCTG
>JBBSUU010000391.1:0-3589 GCA_038234115.1 Mycobacteriales bacterium | reverse complement strand
TGGGGGTTATCGAGACCGACGTATCCGGGGAGAACACCACCCTGGGCTTCATGGCCTCGTTCTTCGCGAACTCGGCCGACGGCTGGGCAATGGCCACGGCCAGCGTGCGTGACCTGTTGGCCGAGGGCGATCTGCGGGCCGACGAGGTGGGCGGCGATTTCGCCGCCGAGTCACACCGCCTCGGCGAGGCGGTCGCCGAGGTGCATCGCGATCTGGCGGCCGCTTTCGGCACCGAGGAGGTCGATGCCGACGGCTGGCAGATCACGGTGAATCAGATGATCGCCGAAGCCGAATCGGTCGCAGCCCACGTCCCCTCGTTGGCTGCGCAACTCGACGGTATCCGAGCCACCTTCGAAGCCGCGAGAGGCGCGGGCGGCGCTGCCGTGCGCCAGCGTATCCATGGCGACCTACATCTGGGCCAGACGCTGCGCACGCTGCGTGGCTGGGTGGTGATCGACTTCGAGGGTGAGCCGTCCAAACCGCTGCGGGAGCGGCGGGAAAAACAGATGTTGGCCAAGGACATCGCCGGCATGCTCCGATCTCTGGACTATGCAGCGCATCATTTGATGCCCGGTGGCGCCAGCGATCAGCAGCAAACCTACCGGGCGGCCGAATGGGCCGGCCGGAACCGCAAAGCGTTTCTGGCCGGTTACGCTGCCGCGGCAGGTCCGGACCAGGTCGCCACCCTCGGCTCGCCCGAGCTTGTTCGCGCTTTTGAGCTGGACAAGGCGGTCTACGAAGTTGCCTACGAACACGGCAATCGGCCCAGCTGGGAACCGATTCCGCTGCACGCTGTTGCCCTTTTGATCAAAGCCGGAGGAAATACATGAGTGACAAAGAGGTCTCGCCCAGCACCGAGAGCATTCTCGGCGCCGAACTACCACTACTCGCCCCGGGTAAAGCGGCCGCAACTGCCCCATCGCCTGCCACCACTGCCCCATCGCCTGCCACCACTGCCGTATCGCCTGCCGCACCCGCAGGACCGACCGGTCCGAGCATCGATGACTACGAAAAACTGATCGGCGGGGAGACGCACAACCCCCACGGCATTCTCGGCGCGCATCCACAGGGCGACGGCACCACGATCGTGCGCACCCTGCGCCATCATGCCGTCACCGTCGAGTTGATCCACGACGGCAGCGAAGTTCCTTTCGAGCACGTCCATGGCGGCGTTTGGGCAGTTACCGTGAAGGGCAAGGTCGGCGACTATCGAGTTCGAGTGTCCTATGGTCCGGACGCCACCTACGTGGTCGATGATCCCTACCGGTGGCTGCCAACTCTCGGCGATATCGATCTGCACCTCATTGGTGAGGGCCGTCACGAGCGGCTCTGGGATGTACTGGGCTCCCATGTCCGCAGTTACGACACCACCGGTGGCACCGTCACCGGGACCTCGTTTGCCGTCTGGGCACCCAACGCCGCCGGCGTTCGGGTGTCCGGCGACTTCGATCACTGGTCCGGTGCCGGTCAGCCGATGCGCTCCCTGGGCTCCACCGGCGTCTGGGAGATCTTCTTACCCGATGTGCACGCCGGTACCCGCTACAAGTTCCAGATCCTCGGTGCCGACCGGGTCTGGCGGGACAAGGCCGATCCGCTCGCGTTCTATTCCGAGGTGCCGCCGGAGACCGCCTCCGTGGTTTTTTCCAGTGACTACACCTGGGACGATGCCGCCTGGGTCGAGGAACGCTCCACCGCCGATGTGCTGCACTTGCCGATGTCGATTTACGAGGTCCACGCCGGCTCCTGGAAGGCGGGACTGTCCTACCGCGAGATGGCAGACGCGCTGATCGCTGATCTGAACGAGACGGCATTCACCCACATCGAGTTCATGCCGTTGGCCGGGCACCCGTTCGCTCCGTCCTGGGGCTATCAGGTGACCTCCTATTACGCCTCGGATTCCCGCTTCGGCTCCCCCGACGACTTCCGGTACCTCGTCGATCGGCTCCATCAGGCCGGTTACGGAGTGATCCTGGATTGGGTGCCGGCGCACTTCCCCAAGGATGCGTTTGCGTTGGCCCGCTTCGACGGCACCCCGCTATATGAACATGCGGACCCACGACGCGGTGAGCAGCCGGACTGGGGCACCTACGTCTTCGACTTCGGCCGCCGTGAGGTCCGGAACTTCCTGGTCGCCAACGCTTTGTACTGGCTCGAGGAGTTCCATCTCGATGGCCTCCGGGTCGACGCAGTGGCATCAATGCTCTACCTGGATTACTCCCGGGAGCACGGCCAGTGGCTGCCCAACGAGCATGGTGGAAACGAAAATCTGCAGGCCGTTTCATTCCTGCAGGAGGTCAACGCCACGGTCGGTCGACGGGTGCCCGGCGCGATGATGATCGCCGAGGAATCGACGGCCTGGCCGGGTGTCACCCGCCCCACCCACCTGGGCGGACTCGGCTTCCACCTGAAGTGGAATATGGGGTGGATGCACGACACCCTGTCGTATCTGGCACGCGAACCGGTGCACCGGGCATATCACCACAACGAGATGACCTTCTCATTGATGTACGCCTTCTCCGAGCAGTTCGTGTTGCCCATCTCCCATGACGAGGTGGTGCACGGTAAAGGTTCGCTGTGGGGCAAGGTCGTCGGTGATGACTGGCGCAAAGCGGCCACGCTGCGGGCGTATTACGCGCATATGTGGGCGCACCCCGGCAAGCAGCTGCTCTTTATGGGCCAGGAGTTGGGTGCGCCGACGGAATGGAGTGAGTCCCAGTCGCTGCCATGGCATTTGCTGGACAACCCGCTGCACGCCGGCGTGCGCCATCTGGTGGGCGATCTCAACCGGACCTACCGGGGAATGCCGGCGATGTACACCCAGGACTTTACTTCGGCCGGTTTCCAATGGATCGACGCCAACGACCGCGACGGTAACGTGCTCTCCTACCTGCGCTGGGGATCTGACGGTTCGGTGGTCGCCTGCGTGTTCAACTTCTCTGCCGACGTCCATCACAACTACCGCGTCGGGCTTCCGTTCGCGGGGCAATGGCGCGAGGCCATCAACACCGACGATGCTGCCTATGGCGGGTCGGGAGTCGGCAACGGCCCCATCACCGCCGAGGAAGTGGCCTTCCACGGGCAATCGGCCTCGGCGGTCCTGACACTGCCCCCGCTGGGTGCCCTCTGGTTGGTGTTGGCCGCATCGGCCTGAGTACTGTGCAAGAAATGCGACACCGCCGGGGATTGTTGATGTCCCTGGCGGTGTCGCTTTTTGCATCCGTCATCGCGGTGATGGCCCCCGCATCAACGAGCGCCGAGCCGGTGGGCACCGCCCTACCGGAAATCGTACTGACCGAGCTGACCAACTACTGGACACAGGTCTTTCCCAGCACCTTCGGCATCGAATTTGCTCCGCTTCGCGGAGGTGTCCACCCGCTGGATTCCGGGCAGCAGCTGATACAAGGTCGCGATGCCGGGATGCTGTGCATCGCGAATCCGGAACAGATCGCCGGCAACATGTACTACTGCCCCAGCGCTGACGGAATCGTCTACGACACCGGTGTGCTGGTTCCGGTATTGGTGCACCATTACGGCGTGCCCGGCCTCATCTCGAGCTTCGCGCACGAATTCGGCCACGCGGTTGCGGCCA
>JBBSUU010000390.1:0-3604 GCA_038234115.1 Mycobacteriales bacterium | reverse complement strand
CTCGAGCCATGGGTTATCCGGCCGGCCGCGACCCCGGGGAGTTTGTCGACGAATACCGTCGCACCAGCCGCCGAGCCCGCTGGGTGGTTGATCGGGTCTTCGAGGGGGGCGGCGAGTAGGGGCCGTTGATGACGTGGCGTTCGAGGAAGGTACCGAGGATGGGATGATAGCCCGGTGGAAACTTGGGTTTGGATAGTCATTGCACTGGTAGTGCTGCTGGCCGGCGGTGCCTTCATCGGCTGGGCGGTGGCGCGGAAAAAGCAAATCTCGCTGAAGGATGCGCCGCCGGCCAAAGCCGTGGAGAAACCCGGGGAGAAGCCGCCGAAGGCGGGCTACAAGGCCGGGGGGTCCATTTCGCTCTCGGCCGGTGCGGGTGGCACGGCTGTCGCCCCAAAACCCGAAGTGCCAAAACCGGAAGTTTCGGCACCCAGAGTGGTGGTCAAGCCGCTGGAGGTGCCACTTGAGCACCCGGTTGCGGACCGTACCGAGGTGGACGGTCAGCCGGGTGTCGGCGACGATGCATCGGTGCCGCGTGATTCCGAGCGGCCCGAGGTCATCGATATCGAGCTGCCGGATGCGCCGACGGTCACCGCAGCTCCCGAACTCCCAGTAGCTCCCGAACTCCCAGTAGCTCCCGAACCGGTTCCCTACGTGCTGCCGGATGTACCTGTCTCCAACGTGCCGGTGTTTGCTCCGGTCGACCGACCTGCCGAGCGCGACGTGCCGGCTGCGACGCTGCCACCGATCGATGAACCGGGCCTGGATGAAATTGAGCCGGCCGACGGACGGCTGGGGCGACTCAGGTCCCGGTTGGCCCGATCGCAGAATGCCTTCGGCAAGTCGCTGCTCGGGCTCCTCGGCGCCGGGACCCTCGACGAGGATTCCTGGACCGACATCGAAGACACACTGCTGATGGCTGATCTCGGCGCCGGCGCGGCCACCGAGATCACCGACAAACTCAGGCATGAGGTGGCCACTCACGGTATTTCTTCGGCAGCCGATGCCAGGGCGCTGTTGCGCAAGGTGATGGTTGAAGCACTGGATCCGTCGATGAATCGGTCCATCAAGGCGCTCCCGCACGACGGGCGGCCCTCGGTGCTGCTGGTCGTTGGCGTCAACGGCACGGGAAAGACGACGACCACCGGCAAATTGGCCAGGGTGCTGGTCGGCAGCGGTCACACGGTTGTTCTTGGTGCGGCCGACACCTTCCGCGCCGCAGCGGCAGATCAGTTGCAGACCTGGGGTGAACGGGTCGGCGCCACGGTGGTGCGGTCGCACGCCGGGGCTGATCCGGCCGCGGTCGCGTTCGACGCCGTGAAGAAGGGCATCGAGGACGGCGTCGATGCCGTCCTGATCGACACTGCCGGCCGGCTCCACACCAAAACCGGCCTGATGGACGAACTGGGCAAAGTAAAGCGCGTCATTGAGAAACAGGCCGAGGTGGACGAAGTGCTGTTGGTACTCGACGCCACCACCGGCCAGAACGGCATGGTGCAGGCCAAGGTGTTTGCCGAGGTCGTCAAGGTCACCGGCATCGTTTTGACCAAGCTCGACGGAACCGCGAAGGGCGGCATCGTGGTAGCCGTTCAGCGCGCGTTGGGCGTCCCGGTCAAGCTGGTCGGACTCGGCGAAGGCCCTGATGATCTGGCGCCATTCGAACCGGGTGCCTTCGTCGACGCGCTCCTGGGCGACTGACCAGAACAAGACTGAGCAGAACAATGTTGGGTGTCAGGTCCGGATACGCTCTCGGCTCTTTGGCCACCGGTGCCTTCGGTACCGTTCCTGGCCTTCTGTTGCTGCCCTACCTGACGGACAACTTGGCGGTGCCGGCTGCGTTGGCCGGGCTGTTGGTGCTGTTGCCCAAAGCCTGGGATGTCGTGTTGAACCCGGTCGTCGGGCGGATTTCTGACCACACCACCGGTCCGGCAGGTCCGCGGCGGCCGTACCTTAAGTTCGGTGGAATTGCGCTCGCCATCGGTTTCGCCGCCATGTTCGCCCACCCGGGGTTCTCCCAGGTGCCGGCGGTCATCTGGGTGGTGGTTTTCTTTGCCGCCTGCGCCACGGCATTCGCTTTTTTCCAGGTGCCCTATATCGCGATGCTGGCGGAGATCACCGAGGACGCAGAACAACGCACCAGGCTGATGACGACCCGGATCGCGGTCCTGGCCGCCGCCATCCTGCTGTGCGGTGCTGGTGCGCCGTTGATCCGTGATGCGGTCGGCGGCAACGCCGGTTACCGGGTGATGGGGCTGGCGATCGGCGTCCTGATTCTGCTGGGTGCGTTGGCCGTGTACTCCGGTACCAGCAAAGCACCGACCGGTCGGGTACGCCCCAGTGCCAGCTCCTGGTCGGCCATTTTTCGGGCCGTCAAGGAGAGTACGAGTTTTCGTCGGCTCTGGTTGACCTTCGTCATCCAGGCGGTCGGGATCGGCACCATGTTGGCCGGGGTTGACTACATGGCCCGCGTGGTGATGGGACGGCCGGGGATGTCGTCGGTGTTGTTTGCCTGTTTCGTGGGTCCGGCGCTGTTGGTGATGCCGATCTGGCAGTGGGCCGGCAATCGATTCGGTAAACGCAACAGCTACCTGCTGGCCTCGGTGATTTTCGGGCTGGCCGCCGGATCCCTCATCCTGACCGGCGGCGATACGGCTCCGGTGATCGCCTTTGTGGTGCTGATCGGTGTCGGTTACGCCGGTATGCAGGTGTTTCCGCTGGCGCTCCTGCCGGACATCACCAACGTCGATGAACAGACCAGCGGGGAGCGACGCGCGGGTATCTACGCCGGCGTCTGGACCGCGGGAGAGACTTTCGGCCTGGCCCTGGGTCCCGGGATCTATGGGCTGGTGCTCGCCTTTGGCGGTTATCTATCGGGGACCGCGTCGCAGGCGCAACCCGCTTCGGCCGGAACTGCTGCACTGCTGGGGTTTTCCATTCTGCCGGCGATCTGCGCACTGGCGCCGCTGGCACTTCTCAAGAAGGTGACATGAGCACAGACCAGGACATTCTGGACCGGATCACCGAGCTGCAAACACGGGATCTGCCGACGCACGGCGGTCGCACCCTGGCCTACGTCTACGACTCCGGCGTAGCGGGATTGGACCGGTTGGCAGCCGCCGCGCACGCCAGGGCCGCCCATGTGAACGGTTTGGATCCGACGGCATTCCCCAGTATCGCGGCAATGGAAGGCGACCTGATCGCCACCGCTGCCGGCCTGCTCGGTGGCGATGATGCAACGGTGGGTTTGGTGACCTCTGGCGGCACCGAATCCTGTCTGCTGGCCGTTGTCGCTGCCAGGGACGCCAGACCCGATATCGAACATCCGCGGATGGTGCTGCCCGCCACGGTGCACGCGGCGTTTCACAAGGCGGCGCACTACTTCGGCGTCATTACCGACGTGATCGACGTCGATCCGGACACATTTCGGGCCGATCCGGTCAAGATGGCTGCCGCGATCGGCCCGGACACGGTGCTCGTGGTGGCCAGCGCCCCGTCCTACGCCCACGGCGTGATCGATCCGATCACGCAGATCGCGGCCGCCGCGCAGACCGCCCAGGTGCGTTGCCATGTTGACGCCTGCATCGGCGGCTGGGTGCTCGGCAGTTGG
>JBBSUU010000389.1:0-3629 GCA_038234115.1 Mycobacteriales bacterium | reverse complement strand
TGCGAGGCTTCGTCGAAAATCACCAGATCGAATTGCCCGGCCCGAGGCTCAAGATAGGCCGCGGCCGACGTCGGGCTCATCATCAAACACGGTGTGGCCGCAGTGATCTGCTCGCCGTAGGCACTGAACAGTTCGCGGAAACTCATTCCACCGCGTTTGCGGCCCAATTGCACTCGCAGAGCAGCTGCGTCGTCGGGGGCGCGTTGGACGGACCGTTCCCGATGCCCGACCACGGTGCCACCCAGCTGCGTCGGTAGGGCCAGCCGGACATCGCCCGCAGTCTTCAGGAATTCCTCGATGCGGTGGTCATGCACGGCCCCATCGAACTGACTGAACCCGAGGTCGTAGATCCGCTCCTGCAGGACGGTCGAGGCAACCCCTCGTCCTAACGCGGCTTCGGCCTGATCCATCGGGATCTCCTGGGCGAAGACAGCGTCGGCAAACACGCCCAGACCTGCCGCTTGCAGGGCCGACAACTCCTGGTTCACCAAGGCAAAACGGTGTGCCTCTCGCACTGAGTGGGCAGCCGTCTCGTCGGCCCACTGCGCGCCGTCACGATGCCAACTCTGCGCCCAACCAAGGTGGCCGGCCCACCGTGCAAGCGCGTCAGGATTCATGCCGACCACTCTGAGCCACTGCTGCCAACCGTCTACGACCGCCCACAGCAACGCGGTATCGTTCTGATGTCGTGAAAGCCATTGCCATAGAATGGGTTCAGCTATCCGCACCTGCCTTGCCTGGGTGGTCACCGCGACCTCGACGGCCAGGCTCTCGGCAGCGTCCGGTCGAGAAGGGTGCCACCCCGGTAACCAGACACCACCCAACTCGGCCAGCTGGGCAGTAACTGCAGCGAATTCGGCGCCGGCGGCGGCCAGCTGTTCAACGAGAGCTGAGACTGACTTCACCTCAATGGTTTCCGGCATCGCCAGGTAAGGACTCAGCTGGTCGACGACAGCACGCCGCCGACGTTTGCGCCCGAAAAAGCCTCGATCCGCTTCGCGCGCCTTTATCAGCAGTGCGTTCATATCCACCGCGACGAAGAGCGTCGGGATGAAACGCGACAGCAGTCCGGCTCTGGCGCCGTGAAGGTGCCGGATCTGCCCGAGGAGAGCCGTCATCGCGTTGTCCCATCCCTGCCGTCCCGCCCGGTCGAGCATCTCCTGAGACGGCGGTAGAACCCCTGCTTTGAGCTGCGCCAAAAGCGGTCTCAAAGTTTGAAACTGCAACGGTCCGGCCAGTTGTGTCACCAGCCCGGCCAGTTCTCTCGAGCCGGACAGTAACCGGCGCCGGACCGACTCCAAAGCCGCGGCGGCCGCGGCGGCGACCTCCCCCGGAACTTGTCCGACTTCGATATTGCTGACCAACGACCACGGATGCTGCGGCCGGAGTTTCGCTGAGGCGGCCAGCGTTGGCAATTCTCGAGTGGCCCGCTGGCACCGCAACATCACCGAGTTGTCATTTCCCAGGTACCCGGCCGGCACGACGGCCACCGGTCCCGGACCAAGGGCCAACAGGGTGTCGTACGCGCTCCACGCCGAGAGTCCGGCCGGCCCGATTTCATGCAACTCCCGGGGATAGCGGGCCAACGGCTCCAACTGCGCCCGGAAGCGGGCAATGGTTGCCTGCCAACCGATCTCGTCGATGGTAGGCGACGCGGCCAGTGCGGTGTTCAGTTGTGCGCGGATGGTGTTGAGTCGTTGGTCGCGGCCATGCAGATCCAGGATGAAATCACCAAGACCCACCTTCTCCAACCGCTGTTTCACCACCGCGAGCGCGGCCTGCTTCTCGGCGACAAAGAGCACGGAGCGCCCGAGGGCCAATGAATGCGCAATGATGTTGGTGATGGTCTGGGATTTACCCGTGCCAGGTGGCCCCTCCAGCACAAAGGATCTCCCCTGCACCGCCATCTGGACAGCCTGCAGCTGGGAGGAGTCCGCAGCAATGGGCAACGGGATGTCAACCTCGGTGCGATCGGAAAATGTGGTCGGCACCGCCTGCTCTTCGACGAACGGCTGCCCGGCACGAGACACCAGGTGAGCCACCACCGGCTGTTGCATCAATTCCAGATACCCTTGGTCCAGATCCTGCCACATCCGAAAAGTGGAGAACCGCAGGAGATACAGGCCCGCAGACTCCGCCACCCGGTACTCCAACCGAGCTTTGACCAGCGCATCGGAGATCGCCGCCAACGATGCCGCGACATCAATACCCACGTCATCAGCGTCGGCGGTGGCCAGAATTGGTTGTTCCAGTTCCGGAATCTGTAGTCCGTGTTTGGTCCGCAGCCACTCGACCAAGCTGTGGTTAGCCGTTGCGACACCGTCGGAATCGGCCACCAACCGGTACGGTCGCCAACCCACACCGCCTTCGATCCGGACCGGCAGCAGGAACAACGGAGCCTTGGCAAACTCGCCGTCCCTTTTCGGGTGCACCAGCGCGCCGAGCGCCAGATACAGGTAGTTCGCGCCGGTCTCCTGCTCCAACGCATTCGCGGTCCGACGCAGATTACGGAACCTGTCCCGGTAGGCGGAGGCGAGAACATCTGCTGCTGCTCGCTTGTCAGCAAGTTCCGCAGAAAGCAGGGCATCCGCATCGGCGTCGGTGGCCGCTCCCGAGCCAACCTCATCACGTGCGATCAAAGTCAGCGATTTGCCGCCGTGGATCAGATCCTCCAGGCGGGCCAAGCCCTCTGGTGGCAGCACAAGTTCGATACCGCGACCGGCTGTCTTTGGCAGGTTGAGCAACGGATTGCGCAGACTCAGATCCAACAGAGTCCGCTTCCAGGCCCGAATCCGCCGCGGTGCGTCATCAGCCGGCCGGAAAGCGCCGGGGGCATAACCTGGTTCGGCAGGTCTGCCCACGGTATCCAGGACGATCGATGCCACCGGGGATGGCAAATCCAAAGCAGCCAGCGGAGTTGGCGATCCGTCAACGGGGATCAGCGCTTCACCCATCAGCGCTTCACCCATCTGGGCTGCCGGCATCTGGGCTGCCGGCATCTGCGCTGCCCGCCTCGCTACCTCGACCGGCGCAAACCCCTCCCGGTGGGCCAGATGAACGTCCAGCAGCGCAACACTGCCCGGATCCGGCAGATCCAGCGCCATCCGGTAACCGGCCAATACCGCTTCGGCAAAAGTGACCCGGCCAGAAGTCAATCCGACCGGATCCAGGATGACCAGCTGACCGGACCGCACCAGATTGGCGATCATGCTGTCGCTGTCCTCCACTGCCCCGGGTAACCGCGACTCGGAGGTGAACAATCCTGGCCAGCATCTCTGCGCCGTGATCAGTATCAGTGGCCGCAAACCCGCTGCTTCCAGGACAGCGGCATAACAAAGCAGCCGGTCCCGCTCGCCCCAAGACATCGGGGACGAATTGAGCACCGCCAGGTAGGCCGCGGCGGCAGTCCGGCAAGCTCGATCCGGTCCATCCTCATATCCGGTCAGTGCCGCCGATCCGGTAGCCGAGAGCAACACGGCACCAGTGCGCCGGAGCAGTTCTTGCGACTCGGCCGAATCGGGTCGGATCCCGGCGACCAGGCTCAGGTGCGGACTCACAGTAGTAGCGGCATCAGCGTCGAATGCGGCATCGTCGGGTGCCGCATCGTCGGGCGCGGCGGGCAGTTGTTC
>JBBSUU010000388.1:0-3666 GCA_038234115.1 Mycobacteriales bacterium | reverse complement strand
CGGTAAGTAGGTCCAGGCATTTTCGAACCTCGGCGGTCATCCGAACCAGCACTATTACCCGGCTCGCCTGCGGCCATGGCACTGTGGCCAGGTCTGCATATGCCTCCTGGCCGGTCTGCCGGAGCCAGGCTTGGCGGCTTGACTCGTCGGCTTCGACGGCGATGACCTCGCACCCCAGTTGCAGAAGCCGGGTGGCGATGGCGTTGCCCAGATTGCCCAGTCCGACGACCACCGTTTTTTCCGACATTCCCGACCCGACCTCGTTGTTGGCGCTGGCCGCACTCATCGATGAGGCGGGCGCGGGCCGACATTGTTGGCTTCCCAGGATCAGTATTCAGGTGGATCGCAATTAAATCAAGCGCTTGCTTGGCTTTGGGATGCCTGGTATAGCTCAGGCATGCCCCCAATGTCTCAACCATCTGTCCAACCGCCTCCCGGCGAGCACGCCTTCCCTGCGCACACTCCCGCCCACAGCATGACCATGCGCCTGAGTTACGCAGATTGTGATCCGGCCGGCATTCTCTACTTCGCGACGTGGTTTCCCTGGATGGAACGGGTCCAGACCGAATGGCTCTACCTGAACGGACTCGGTCAGGACACCCTGGATGAACGATTCGGTTTCCGCACCATCACCAGAAGCACCGAATGCGAATATTTATCGCCGGCCGGCCTGCATCAGGAGATCAAAATCGACCTCACCATCACCAAGCTGGGTAGCAGCTCATTTCGTGGGTCATTTCGGATGACCCGGCTTGCGGATCAGGTCCAGGTAGCGCGCGGCAGCTTGTCTGTGGTCTGCATCGGGAGCTCGGGCACTCCTATCCGGGTTCCCAGCCCACTGCGCGAACTCCTGCAGGGTGAACTCCTGCAAGCGCAGATGGCCCCGTCATGAGTCTGCAGTGGCAGCCGCTCCGGGGCCGCACAGCGGTTATCACCGGAGCCGGGTCTGGGATTGGTCGAGCAACAGCCAACGTCTTTGCCGCCCGTGGCGCTGCGGTGGCCTGCTTGGACCACAACTCGAGCAAACTTGACCGGACGGTACAAGAAATCCAACACAACGGCGGGAAAGCCACCGGTGTCGTGGTTGATCTGGCCCAGGAATCAGAAATTGTCGCGGCGGTTGCAGCCTGCAAAGTCTGGACCGGAAACATCGACAGCCTGGTGCACGTGGCCGGTATCGGGTTGTACGCCCACAGCCGTGACGTGACGATCCAGCAGTGGGACCAGGTGATGGCGGTCAATGCCCGCGCACCCTTTCTGCTCACGCGTGCGCTGATGCCAGATCTGATCAAGTCCGGCGGCACCGTTGGCGCGGTTGGTTCCGTCGCCGGCACCCAGGGCTGGGCTTACTGCGCAGCCTATGCAGCATCCAAAGGGGCACTGATAGCTGTGATGCGCTCACTTGCCGTCGAGTACGGGCCATCTGGTGTGCGGATAAATATTGTGAACCCTGGTTCGGTTCGCACCGATATGGGCACCGGTCCGGCCAGTCTGGACGGTATCGATACGTCAATCCTTAAACGCCGCACCGGGCTGACCGGACGTCAAGCCGAAGCACATGAGATCGCAAATGCGCTGGCCTTTCTTGCCTCCGTTGAAGCAAGTTTTATCTCCGGAGCGATCATCCCGGTCGACGGCGGTGCATTCGCTTAAAAATCTCGCGGCCGCTGGCGGGCAGAGATCGGGCGGCAAGACCCGCCACCACTGCCACACAACCGCACCTACGACCGAGCTCTAGCTGGGGCGCCGAGGGTTATCCGAACCTCAAAATTGGGAGTTCTTCGTCGAATGGATATTTTTCGGGCTTGGCGACATCGCGACTTCCGCTTGCTATGGTCGACGGCGATTCTGGGCCAACTGGGATATTGGTTCTCCTCCATCACGTTTCAGTGGATTATCGCTCATCGCACTGACAATGATCCGGTGGCGTTGGGGATCCTGTACTTCTGCACTTTCGCCCCGTATCTACTGTTCTCACTGCATGCCGGCGTACTGGCCGATAGTCGGGACCGACGCAAACTGATGGTCGGTGCCCAGTCCGGTGGTGTCGCCCTCGCCGTCGCCTGCGCCACTCTCGCCATTTTTGACGCACTCCCCATTCCGGTAATTCTGGTGATGGCATTCCTCTCCGGCAGTGTGACCACCCTTGTCTCCCCCACAAACCAAGCACTGACCGCGAATGTGGTTCCAGCCCAGGACCTCTCCAGCGCAGTGCCAATGCAGTCGGCAGCACTCAACCTCGCCAGAGTCACCGGACCGGCACTCGCCGGACCAGTGCTCATCTTCGGCGGCTCCGCCGGCGCCTTTGCAGTCTGGCTCGCCCTGACCTCGAGCGCGGCCTACCTTGCCTCCCGGCTCCGGGTGCGAGCGGTGCCCGACGATGCGGTACGGACTGAAAGCGTGCCGGCGCGGATCAGAGCTGGGATCAATCACGCGCGCCGGCGACCACCGGCGCTGCTGGCACTGTGCGCCGTTGCGGCAACATCGGTCTTCGGCTCGTCCTATGTCTCCCAGCTGCCCATCATCGGCGCACGCGTATCCAGCGATGGCGACACCGCTTTTCTGCTACTGGTTGCCATCGGTGGTGTGGGCTCCCTGGGCGGCGCGCTCACCGTGGCCCGACGCGGTGACAAGGCCACGCTGGGCGCGGCCGCCGTCCAACTGGCATTTCTCGGCATCCTCGTTGCGATCATTGGCCTCACGACGTCCTACGCGCTCGTGGCAGCAATCATGCTGCTCGCCGGCGGGCTGACATTTTCCATCATGACGTCGGTCAATACGATCCTGCAGCAGGTTGTCGATGACGCTCAACGCGGCCGGGTGATGAGTTTGTACTTCGTCTGCTGGGGCGGGCTACTACCGTTCGGCGGGCTGGGCCTGGGCTTGTTGATCCGTTCGACATCCACGACCTGGGCTTTTATCTGCTACGGACTCGTTGCGATGGTGGCCGGCGTAGCCATCGCGCTGCGGGGGCGTCAGACTCGCGCGCAGCACACGCCCTGAGCGAAGTTATTCACCGGGCGAGGACGCATTCTCGGCCCCGAGCATGGTGCGTGAGGTCTGCTGGTTGCCTCGAATGAGTTCTGCCCGATTGCTTCCCGATCGTCGGCGCGCCGTCGCATCATTGCCCCCGGCAACCCATACCGGTCCATCCGCCAGATGCAGCAGGCCTTCTCGAGCAACATCGGCCGGCTCTGACACCTGCACGCCCGGTAGATCGAATCGCAATCCGGCCCGCTCCATCGCCGGCGTGCGTGTGAGCCCCAGTACCAATTCGACCACCTGGACACCGAAGGGTTCCAGTTCCAGCCACAGCCCTTCGACAAAGATGCGCACGAAAGCCTTGGCGGCTGCGTAGATTCCAATATTGGCATGGCCCAGGTAACCGGCCAACGACCCCACTACAACGATGGCGCCACGCCCCCTGGCCTTGAGGTGTTTGCCATAGTGCCGACACAAATTCAGCGTGGAGATGATATTGAGATCCAGAATTGTCTGAACTCCCACGGGGTCTGATTCCACAAACTCACCGCGGTAGGTGTTGGCGCCGGCGTTGAGGATGAGCAAGCCGATATCCAGATCATCGGTTTGCCTGCTGATGGTAGCCAGCGCGGTTACGTCGGTGAGATCAACCGAGACTGTCCTGACCTGAACACCTTTGGGCCG
>JBBSUU010000387.1:0-3674 GCA_038234115.1 Mycobacteriales bacterium | reverse complement strand
GGGTTCGGCAAGTGCGGGCAGTGCTGCCACCACACTCATCGTCAGAGCCAGGCCGAGTCCGGAAACCAGAAGTCGCCAGCTTCTGGAGGGACGGGTAAATCCTCTGGTAGTACTGAACTGCGCCAACGGTGGCGTTACCTTTCTTCCTCGTATGACCGCGTACCGAGTTAGCTGACGGATTCGGGCCAGGAAGTAGCCCTACCGCACTGCCAGACGTGCCGCACCGCGATTGGGCGGCAGGCAGCAGCTATCAGTGAGGATTCACCCCAGAAAACATGGTTCCCCGGTTCAACGCCCCGATGCGTCGATTCGGCGGTGACCTGGGCCGTTCCTGGTTCGGAAGCGTGAACCCAAGGTCTCGTTGAGGTTACGGTATGGATACGAGAAGGGGCAAGGCGCAAGCGTGGTGATCAAGTCGACAGCAAGGACGCGAGTCGCTGAGCCGACCTTTGCCAGTTCCATGTATCGGCCACCCAGGCACGTCCGGTATGCCCCATTCGTCTGGCCAATACGGTGTCCTGCAACAGGTTCACCGCAGTTGATGCGAGAGCATCGAGATCTCTTCCATCGACGACCCGGCCGGTCAGACCGTTTTTGACAGCCTCCGGTGCCCCGCCGGAGTCGCCCGCTATCACCGGCAATTGCGTCGCCGACGCCTCCAGGAAAACAATCCCCAAACCCTCGACATCCAACCCTGCGCCACGAGTGCGACATGGCATGGCGAACACATCACCGGCTGCGTAGTACCTGGGTATCTCGGCCCATGGCACGGATCCGGTCAGCGTGATGCCGGCCGCCGCCCCGCTGCGCACTGCCAGACCCCTGAGCCTGGCCGCAGCAGGACCGCCGCCGACCACGAGCAACTGGGCATCAGGAATTGTCTGACGAATTTTGGGCATCGCCTCGATCAAACTGTCCTGTCCTTTGCGACTGACCAACCGGGAAATACAGACCAGCACGGGTTTGTCGGCAAGACCATGTCGCTCGCGGATAGCCGCCCTGGCCGCCGGGTCCGGTTTGAAAAGCCCGGTGTCCACACCAGCCGGCAGATACTCCAGCGCCGCCATCGGACCGAGCGCGGCCGAGATGCGCCGTCGTGAATATTTACTGATAAAGGTAACGACGTCGTTGGTAGACCCGATGCGGCGCAGCGCTTGTCGACTGCCCGGCAGCATCGACCAGCCCACCTCGTGGCCGTGGGTGCTGGCAACCGCGCGCACTATGCCGTGTTTGCGCAATGTCGGTGTCAGCAGCGCCAATGGCGCCGCCGCGCCATACCACACCGCTGAAAGCCGATGCGCTGCAATCAGTTCGGCCGCCGTGGCCGCCACTCGCGGGGTCGGCAGCATCAACGAGGTTGGGTGCCGGACGACGTGAAAGTCCTGTCCTGCATCGAATTCCGCGGACCCGTTCCAGGCCGGTGCGTACACCACCAGATCATCGGCCGGCAAGAGTGCGGCCAGAGCATGGACATAGGACTGGATCCCACCATTGCGAGGTGGAAAATCGTTGGTAATCAGCAGTGTTCGGCGCACCCGATCATCCTAGTGGCCAAACAGCAGTGGCCCGCCGGTGCTTTCACCGGCGGGCCACCACTAAGAATCAGGTTGGCCACCTAGGGACGATGTCCGCTGGGATTCGGGCCGCCCCTCGCGACAGTGGTGATGTAGACCGGCTTGGACTCGGTCGAGGCTTGAATGATCATGCCGTCTCCGATGTACATCGCCACGTGACTCACCGGTGAGTAGTAGGTCACCAGATCGCCGGGCTGAAGCTGGTCCAGCGGCACGGACTGCATTCCGGACTGGCCACGGCTGGTCCGGGGAATCGAGACCCCCGCCTGGGCCCAGGCCCAGGACGTCAGACCGGAACAATCAAAGGAGCTGGGGCCGGCTGCGCCATAGACGTAACGACTCCCTTCCTTCGACAGTGCGGCAGCAACGGCGGCCGCGGCTGCAGAATTTCCAGCCGCCTGCACCGGAGCGGCTGCTGGTTCTACGACAGCGGCCGGGGCAACACCCGGCGCCGCAACGGCGGCTGCGTTGGCAGCAGCATCGGCTGCCTGGGTCGCGGTGTCGCTACCCGGAACCGCGGCGACGGCCGCAGCAGCAGCGGCCGCGGCTCGGGCTGCGGCTGCAGCTGCTTGGCGTTGCAACCGCTCTTCTTCGGCCTTGATGGCGGCCAACCGCTCTTCTTCGGTCAGCTGGTTGTACAGCGTCTCGTAGTCGGCGACCTGAGCGTCCATCGCCGTCTTGGAAGCGGCGAGGTTGGCCTGTGCGGCAACGGCAGCATCGCTCGCCGTCTGCGCTGCGGTCTTGGCGGCGTCGGCGTCGAGCTTCTTGGCCTCTACCTGCGCCTGCGCGGCGTCGGCATCGGCCTTCGCCTGGGCAGCTTCGGCGAGCATCTTGGAGGTGTTCCCAGCGACCCGGTCGAGAGCAGAGACCTCATCGAGGAAGTCCTCTGCTGAACTGGCCGTCAGCAAGGACGAGAATTGGCTCAGCCGAGCACCTTTGAAGCTGGCGTTGGCGAACGTGTTCACGCGTTTCTGGTAACTGGCCACGGTACTCTGAGCCGTGCTGCTGACAGCTTCGGCGGAGGTAATTGCGTCGGCGGCCACGGATAGGGCGGCGTCGGCGGCGCCGACATTGGCGGCCGCAGTCGCGACATCTTCGTCGGCCTGCAGAACCTGCTCGTTGAGCGCTGCGGCCTTATTGGCCGCATCAATCCACAGGTCCTTGGCATCAGCTGAATTAGTAGGGGTTTGCGGATCTGTCGGATCTGCGAAAACTGGTGAAGCCGGTGATAGCCCGATGGTCAGGGCGAACGCGGTGGCGATTACGATGCCACGACGAACACGGGCATAGACGTGCTTTGCCAAGGTTGGCGTTACCTCTCATCCTCAAACCGCCTACCGAGTTAGCTGACGGATTCGGGCCAGGAAGTAGCCCTACCCCATTCCACTGACGCCAAACAGCGCCATTCGAATGAGGATTCACCCCAGATAACAATTGGTTCCCCGGTTCGACGCCCCGATGCGTCGATTCGGCGGTGACCTCGGGAGTCTCCGGGTCTGGAGACTGGAACCCTAGGTCTCGAATAGGTTACGACAGAACACCCCGTTGCGCCTAGCCCGCCGGCGTAATTGATTTGAGATAATTGGCGCTACCCACTCAGACCATCTCCTACCTGCATGGATGGAGTGTTTGTGAGGATTGTCACAGGCAGGTGCCGCAATTCGCCGGGATCGCCGAAAGGCCCAGATCAGCGGGCCGGTCACGGCGACAACAGTGCCAGTAGCACTACCGGGGTCACCGTCCGGGCGCCGTTGGCCACCACCGAGTCCAGGATTTCCTTGTCGGCGGTGGCCACCACCAGAACCCGGCCAATTGGTTCGGCAAGGACCAGGCGCCGGATCACCTCGTCGGCAATTACCCCCGGCGGCGAGAAAATCACCCTGACTCCGCGGACCCTGGATTGCGGGGCGACCACTGCAGCGCCATCGAAGACCACCGTTATCTCGCTAGAGGTCCGCGCCGCCAACGCTGCGAGTTCGCGAACCAGTCGCTCACGTTGATGGGCCAGCGTCATTGCCGGATAGCCGGTTTTCGAAATGTTGTAGCCATCGACGATCAGATGCGCCCTCGGCAGCATCATCCACTCGGTGAGCAGCGCTG
>JBBSUU010000386.1:0-3687 GCA_038234115.1 Mycobacteriales bacterium | reverse complement strand
TCGTTGTGGAATCACTTCAAGTACGAAGATCCGAAGGTGACCCAGCTGCTGACCGACATCCCGAAGGCTGCCGGCGATGAGCAGGGCAAGTTGTACAAGGATTTGAACACCTATCTGGTGGATCAGGCCTGGTTTGCTCCGATTGCCACGATCCAGAACATCTACCTCTGGTCGGCCGACATCGATGTGACCATGCAGCAGTCGCAGCTTGTGCCAAGCCTGCGCTTCTTCAAGCTGGTGTCCTGATCCATGGCTGCGGTGGTGGTCGGTGCTTCCCTACCACCACCGCAGCTTCTCAGTGATCCAGCCTTTCCCCGTCGTTGATCCAGCGCCCCTGTCGTTGATCCAGCGCCCCTGTCGTTGATCCAGCGCAGTCGAGATCCCAACTCCCCACCATCAAGGAAGGACACCACATTCGTGGGTGCTTTCATCCTCAAAAGATTCCTGGCCGGTATCGGCCTGGCCTACGTGGTGCTGACCGGGATGTACTTCTTCCTTCAGTTCACCGGGATCGACCCGGCGCGCGGCTCCCTCGGGCTGTACGCGACGGTCGAACAGGTCAACACCAGGCGGCAACAACTTGGGTTGGATCGCTCGGCCTGGGTGCAGTACTGGGAATGGTTCAGCCATGCCATCCGAGGGGATCTCGGGACGTCTTTCTCCTCGACCTCTCCGGTCTCCGAGCTCATCAGCTCCCGCTTTCCGGTCACCCTGTCCCTGGCCGTGGGCGCTGTCGCGGTTGCTGCATTCTTCGGCATCCTGCTCGGTACCCTGGCCGCCATCAAGCCCGGAATTTTCGACCGTTTCCTCCAAGTGGTCATGGTATTCGGCTTTGCGTTGCCGAACTTCTGGGTGGCGATCATCCTGGCTGTGACCCTGGCTGTAGGTCTGCGCTGGTTCCCGGCCACCGGCTATGTTCAATTCGGTAGCGATCCCGTTGGCTGGCTGCACTCGATCACGTTGCCGGTGGTCGCAATTGCAGTCGGGTCGATTGCATCGATCGCCCAGCAATTGCGAAATTCGATCATCAAGGTCAACTCCCAGGACTATGTCCGCACACTCCGTAGTCGGGGCCTGAGCCAGCGTGACATTCTTCTCACCCATGTCCTGCGCAATGCCGCACCGCCGGCGCTCACGATGCTTAGCCTGCAGTTCATTGCCGCACTGAGCGGCGCCGCGATCGTCGAACGAGTCTTTGGTCTACAGGGTTTGGGCTCCGTGGCGATCAACGCCAGCGCCGAGTCGGATCTGCCGGTGATCATGGGGCTGCTGCTGTTCACGGTGATCACCGTCGTTGTGGTCAACCTGATCATTGACATCCTCTACGGCGCACTGAATCCCAAGGCGAGGATCTCATGACCATTCCCAATGACAGCCAAGCTGCGCTCACCCCCAATAGCTCAGCCCTGCAAGATTCAGCGCTGGCAGACTCGGTGGCGCGGAATAATTCAGCCGCCACGCAAGCAACCGCGACGCAGGACTCGACCTCCTCAGGAACGCCGGCCGAACCCGCAAGTCAGGCCGAGCCCACCAAGCGGAATTTTCGACGGGTCAAGAGCTTCCTGAGTAATCCCCTGGGCGTCGCTGCCGCGATTCTCCTGCTCATCATCGTGCTCTCTGCTGTGTTCGCCCCACTCGTCGCACCGTACGATCCGCTCCGCCTCCGGTTGGTCGACCAGTTGAAACCGATCAGCTGGCAGCACCTGCTCGGAACGGACACTCAGGGGCGAGATGTATTCAGCCGCTTGGTCTATGGTGGCCGGGTCAGCCTGCAGGCCGGCCTGATCATGATTGTCACCGCTGTCCTGGTCGGTGTTCCCACCGGTCTGCTGGCCGGCTACTACTCCAAGTGGTTCGACTCGATCGCCTCCTGGATCTCGGGAGCATTGATGTCGCTCCCCCAGATCCTCATTCTGGTGGTTGTGATCAGCTCGTTGGGGAGCGGGCTGGCCCCGACGATGATCACCCTGGGCGTTCTGGCTTCGCCGGATATCTTCCGTCTTACCCGGGGCGTCGTGATCGGAGTTCGCGACGAGCTGTTCATCGATGCGGCCCGGGTCAGCGGCCTGTCCGACGCCCGGATCATCTTCCGGCACGTCTTTGCTGTCGTGATGGGACCGGTTCTGGTGCTGGTCTCGTTCATCTTCGGGTTGGCGATCATCGCCCAGGCCGGGCTGGAATTCCTCGGCTTCGGCGACCCGACCCGACCGAGCTGGGGCAACATGCTCAGCGAGGCATTTGCTTCGATCTACAAGGCTCCCCATCTGGTCTACGCACCTGGAGCCATGATCGGCATCACGGTGATGTGCCTGGTGTTGGTCAGTGCCGCCGTTGCCGACACCCTGGGTGTGCCCAGGGTGGTCGCTCGCAAGGTTCGCAAGAGCAGCTCAGCAGAGAAGGTCAGTTCCACCGAAACCGCTGTTGTTGTCCCCGCGCAGACCGCGGGCGCTGGCCTGATCAAGAATTCGCCCCAGAGCGCACCCACCGGCGATCTCTTGACAGTGCGCGACCTTTCGGTCACCTACCCGGACAAGGACCGAAACGAGACGGCCGTCGTCAAAGGCGTTTCACTCACCGTCAACCGCGGCGAAGCACTCGGGTTGGTCGGTGAATCAGGCTCCGGAAAATCCCAGACATCCTTCGGGATCCTCGGTTTGCTGCCGCCGGAGGCGCACCTGCGGGCGGACACCATCACGGTCGCCGGGGTGAATATGATCGGCGCTTCGGAGGCAGCGATGCAAAAACTGCGTGGCACCTCGATGGCCTATGTTCCCCAGGAGCCGATGTCCAACCTGGATCCCTCGTTCACCATCGGCAGCCAGTTGATCAAGCCGATGCGTCATAAACTGGGGATCTCGAAAGCGGAAGCACGTGCCAAGGCCATTGCGCTGCTGGACCGGGTGGGTATCCCGGATCCCAAGCGCACCATGGCCTCCTACCCACACGAGCTCAGCGGTGGGATGGCCCAACGGGTCCTGATCGCCGGTGCTGTCTCCTGTGATCCAGAGTTGCTGATAGCCGACGAGCCGACCACCGCACTGGACGTCACCGTTCAGGCCGAGGTGCTCGAGTTGCTCAGAGAGCTGCAGAAAGAGCGCAACATGGGAATGATCCTGGTCACCCACAACCTGGGAGTGGTAGCCGACATCTGCGACCGGGTTGCAGTGATGCAATCAGGTCGAATCGTTGAAACGGCAACCACCGCAGAGCTTTTTGCCAATCCTCAACATCCGTACACGCGAATGCTGTTGGCCTCCACCCTCGATGACGCGCCGGCCAGAATCGAACGGGACGGGGTGGCATCATGAGTCTGCTCACCGTCCAGGATTTGGATGTGCATTATCGGGGCCGCGGTCTGCGAGCTACCTCGTTCCATGCGCTGAAAAAAGTTTCCCTGCAGATCGAGCCCGGGCGCACCCTTGGATTGGTCGGCGAGTCCGGTTCCGGTAAGACCACCCTTGGTCGTGCGGTGCTGGGGCTGGCGCCGGTGACGGGCGGCCGGATCGACTTCGATGGACGAGATCTCTCAAGCTTCGGCCGTCGGGAGCGCCGGGCCCTGTCCAGCGACATCCAAGTGGTCTTTCAAGATCCGTATTCTTCACTGAACCCGGCGATGACCGTCGAGTCCATCCTGGCTGAACCGTTGCAGGTGGCCGGTGTCGGACGAAAGGAGGCGTTGGCCCGGAT
>JBBSUU010000385.1:0-3703 GCA_038234115.1 Mycobacteriales bacterium | reverse complement strand
TGGCGCCGGTGACCAACGGCTCACGGGCGGCCTGGTCCGGGCTCAGTGTCAGCGTCAGTATCTCTTCGTTCTCGCCGCGCAGCATCGCCATCGCCCGATGCGACGGTATCTTGTGCAGTGGCTCGGCGAAGTCGAAGTAGTCGGAGAACTTGGCCCCTTCGTCCTGTCGGCCGTCCCGCACCCGCGCGATCAACCTGCCCTGACGCCACATCTTTTCGCGAAGATCCCCGACCAGGTCGGCATCCTCGCCGAATTTCTCCACCAGGATGGAACGGGCTCCGGCCAGGGCATCGACGGTGGATTCAATTCCCTTGGCGTCGTTCACGAACCGGGCTGCGGTCTCCTGCGGGTCCAGCGTCGGGTCGTTCAGCAGCTGTTCGGCCAGTGGCTCCAACCCGGCTTCGCGGGCAATCTGAGCTTTGGTCCGACGTTTTGGTTTGTAGGGCAGGTAGATGTCCTCGAGCCTGGCCTTGGTATCGGCCAGGGCAATCTGCCGGGCCAACGCATCATCGAGTTTGCCCTGGGAGCGTATCGATTCGACGATGCCGGCCCGGCGTTCTTCCAGTTCGCGCAGGTAGCCCAAGCGGTCCTCCAGGGTCCGCAACTGTGCATCGTCCAAGGTGCCGGTGACTTCCTTGCGATAGCGGGCCACAAAAGGCACCGTCGCTCCCCCATCAAGTAAGTCAACGGCGGCCAGTACCTGCCAGGCCGCGACACCGAGTTCATCGGCGATCTTGGCAACGATGGAATTCTGCATCGCTGACTTGTTGACGGACTTGCCGGTCGCACTATCGGCTACTGAACTCACGGTCCTGCTCTCAAATCTCGATCCCCGGCGGGCGGATCCCAGACGGGGTGATCACTCTCGCATTGTGCCCTGCGAGACTGCCAACAGACCAATGGGCATACTGGATGTCGTGTTGCTGACAAAACGCTTGTCCTTGTTCCTGCTGCTGGCGGGAGTCTTCAATGTCGTTGTCTGGCCGCGGTTCGCCGTCGCCATCTGGCAGGACCCGCGAGCATGGACCGGGTCCACTCCGACCACGTTCTTCTGGGTGCACGCCGTCCTGATCGGATCGGCAACCCTGATCGGATTGGCGGTGGCCGGTGTCGGCGCCCTGGGGTGGTTTGCCGCCCGTCGGCCGGCTTCCAGCCTGGCACATTGACCGTTTCCGGCGGCCGCATTGCGCCGAGTTTGATGCCGGCACTGGGGATGCCGGCACTGGGGATGCCGGTATTGGGGATGCCGGTATTGGGGATGCCGGTACTGGGGGTGAAGCACGACGGGCGGACCATTGACGGCGGTTTCCGAAGGGCACCGCTGAAAATGGTCCGCCCGATAAAGAAGCTTGGGCGTCAGGCGACCATGCCGTGCGGGTCGATGACGAACTTCTGCGCGGCACCGGCATCAAACTCCTGGTAGCCCCGGGGGGCATCGTCCAGACTGATGGTGGTGGCACCCACCGCCTTCGCGATCTGGGCTTTATCGCTCAGAATCATGTTCATCAGTTGGCGGTTGTACTTCTTCACCGGGCACTGGCCGGTCACGAAGGAATGTGACTTCGCCCAGCCCAGTCCGAGCTTGACGCCGATCTGACCCACCTTGGCGTTCTCGTCGACACCGCCCGGATCGCCGGTCACATATAGACCCGGAATACCTAGTGCCGCACCGGCTCTGGAGATGCTCATGATGTCGTTCAGCACGGTCGCCGGCGCTTCACCGGCATCAGCACCATGGCCGCGCGCCTCGAAGCCGACAGCATCGACGGAGGCATCAACCTCACGTTCACCGACAATGCCTTCCACCAGATCGGCCAGATCCTCACCCGCACTCAGGTCAACCGTTTCACAGCCAAAACTCCTTGCCTGGGCGAGACGTTCGGCATTCATGTCGCCGACGATGACCACCGAAGCGCCCAGCAGCTGTGCCGCGTGCGCGGCCGCGAGGCCCACCGGGCCGGCGCCGGCGACATAGACCGTCGAGCCGGTGGTTACGCCGGCGCTGTAGGCGCCGTGGTAGCCGGTGGGGAAAATGTCGGAAAGCATTGTCAGGTCCAGGATCTTCTCCAAGGCCTGATCGCGGTCGGGGAACTTCAGGAGATTGAAGTCGGCGAACGGGATCATCACGTATTCGGCCTGGCCACCGAGCCAGCCACCCATGTCGACATAGCCATAAGCAGCGCCGGCACGCGCCGGATTCACGTTCAGACAGATCCCGGTCTTTCCCTCGTTGCACATTCGGCAGCGACCACAGGCGATGTTGAAGGGAACCGAGCAGATGTCACCCACCTTGACGAACAGGACGTCGTCGCCGATCTCAACGACTTCACCGGTGATCTCGTGACCCAGGGTCTGGCCGACGGGAGCTGTCGTCCGGCCCCGGACCATGTGCTGGTCACTGCCGCAGATATTGGTCGTGACCAGTTTGAGGATCACCGCGTGCGGCGCCTTTTGCTTGATCCCTTTGCCGTCAGCGACTTCTCGTGGAATCTCGAGTTTTGGATAGTCTATGGTCTCGATGGCGACCTCGCCTGGACCCTTGTAGACCACAATGCGGTTACCGGACATGACGTTCTCCTTCTACGCTGGAGGAATGCCTGACGTAGCGCGGTACGTGGTGTATCGTGCCCCACTCCCCGATCTACCCACGCCGCTATCTGAGCTGTTCGGCGCCCTCGTGATCGGCGGGTGGGCGGATGGTGATCTCGACGGTGAACATGCGCTGCGCGAGATCGTCGATGACGCTGCGACGGGGCTCCGGGATGTCCCCAAACGTGCGACGCGGCAACGTCAGGAGCGGTTTGAGCCGGGGATCTGAGAGAACGGTGGCCAGCGCTTTCGCATCACCGGCGACAACGAGGGCGTCCAGCTCAGATCGGACGGGAAGCAGGATCCGGGCGATTGTTGCCGTGGCATCGGAAAGTGAGGAGGTGAGCTGGTTCCCGCGGCGCCGGGCATAACGCTGTTGGGACCACCCGCCGGCCGCGGTTCGGCCCTGGAGGTAGGCGCGATCGGTCTTGGAGGACACCACCACGCCGGCCCGCGCGACTCCCACCGAATGCGCTCCCCCTCGGACGGCAATCAGCCCCACCCCACCGATACCGGCCAGATGATCCAGCAGCGCTTCCAGGCCCTCTCTGGTCCCGATATGCATCGGAGCGAACGGAACGGCCAGTTCGGCAGTCGTCCCATCGGCCGCCGTCAGCAGCACCGCATGCTGATCCGCGCTGATCGAGGTCGTCCCACCATTACGGTCGGCAAACCGGTTTACCCAACCGGGAACTCGCTCCGCCGGCACCTCCACAACGGTGCCGCCGCCGGCAGCGTCTCTGGTACGGCTCATCGGTTCAGTTAACCAGCGAACCGGATGAATTCTGGAAACTCGGCACCGTGTGCCGGTGTTAGGTTTCCAGAATTCACGGCGGCAACGGGTGAGTCGGCGTTATAAGCCGCTGCCGGCGTCCCAGAGCCGACTGGACGACCCGGAAACCGAAGCCGCCGTGGCCACCGCACGATCATCGGTCAAGGTCGCTACATAATCGATGATTCCGCGTCCACGGCCCAACCGAATCAGGTCGTCCTCCGAGGTGAAGTCTTCTTCGTTCGGTCCGCGCAACAGGTGCGGAGTCTCTCTTCGCAGCCGTCGATAGCTATCGGTGGCCAATTCCACCAGGTCAACCAATCGGCGGGGCGCCCGGTGCAC
>JBBSUU010000384.1:0-3720 GCA_038234115.1 Mycobacteriales bacterium | reverse complement strand
TCGTCGAAATGACCGAGAAAGTATGGCGCTCCGCTGGTTTCGATCGTACCGAGAATCAGGCATTCGGGCCGGGGGAGAGCGATGAGTTCGCCATCGATCGCATCAGGGAGATCTTTGCCAAAGAGTTGGACGGCCACCAGGTTCTGGCCAACAATTCCAAGTGGCTCAACTTCAACACCGTACGCAACAGTTGTTGGCGGCGTGGAAACGTGGTCCTGATCGGGGACGCCGCACATACCGCGCATTTCTCCATTGGCTCGGGCACGAAGCTGGCGATGGAGGATGCGCTGGCTTTGGCAGCCTGCCTGCACGAATACCGCAGCCTGAACGAGGCAGTGCAAGCCTACGAAACGGAGCGCCGTCCGGTTGTCGAGTCCACCCAGCGGGCCGCCCAGGCGTCTCTTGAGTGGTTCGAGAACCTTGGCCAATATCTGGATCAGGACATGGTTCAGTTCTGCTTCAACCTGCTCACGCGGTCCCGACGGATCACCTATGACAACCTGCAGGTCCGCGATCCGGAGTTCGCCTCCCGGGTGGACCACGCCTTTGCCGGGGCGAGCGGCCTGGACGAAGTGCGACCGGCCATGCTCCAGCCGTTCCGGTTGGGAGAACTCGACCTGATCAACCGGGTCATCGTTTCTCCGATGGACATGTACACGGCGATCGACGGTATGCCAGGTGCTTTTCACCTTGTGCACCTGGGCAGCAAGGCGCTGGGGGGCGCCGGGTTGGTGATGACCGAGATGGTCTGTGTATCACCGCAGGGCCGAATCACCTTGGGCTGCACCGGGTTGTGGACGGACGAACAGCGCGACAGTTGGGCCGATGTCGTGTCTTTTGTCCACCACAACTCGGCGGCGAAGATCGGTGTTCAGCTTGGGCATTCCGGTCGCAAGGGTTCCACCAAACTGATGTGGGAAGGTATCGATGAGCCGCTCTCGGCGGGCAACTGGCCGGTGGTGGGGCCGTCCCCGCTGCCGTATGGGTCTGGCAGTCAGGTCCCGGCAGAGTTGACCCGAGCTCAGCTCGACGTGATCAAGGACGAGTTCGTGGCGGCGACCGAACGAGCGGCCGCGGCCGGGTTCGATCTGCTGGAGCTGCACTGCGCGCATGGATACCTGTTGTCCTCCTTCCTGTCTCCCGTCTCGAACCAACGCTGCGATGAATATGGCGGCACGTTGCAGAATCGGCTGCGTTTTCCGCTGGAGGTGCTCGATGCGGTACGCGCCGCCTGGCCGGCCGAGCGGCCGATCACCGTTCGGATGTCGGCTGTCGACTGGATCGACGGCGGGACCACTGCGGATGACTCCGTACTGATCGCCGCGGCGCTCATCGAGCATGGAGCCGCGGGCATCGATGTGTCCACCGGACAAATCGCCCAGCATGAAAAGCCCGCCTACGGAAGGAGTTACCAGACTCCATTCGCCGATCGGATCCGCAACGAGGTCGCCGCACCGGCCGGGGCGGCCGTGATCGCGGTCGGCGCCATCTCCTCCTATGACGATGTCAATTCGATCCTGCTCGCCGGCCGGGCCGACCTCTGCGCGCTGGGTCGGGCCCACCTCTACGACCCGCAGTGGACTCTGCATGCCGCGGCCGAGCAGGAATACGATGGACCGGGCGCGCCCTGGCCGACACCATTCAGGGCCGGCCGGCGCAAACCTCCCAGCGCCCGCACCGACGCTGTCCGTCCCCGACTCTCACTGGTCCGAGAAGCAGACCCGATGCAGGCCGTCACGCATGTGCGATGGCGGCCGGGGGTCGCACCCGTCTGAGCGGCTTCGTTGGTAGTACCACCGGACTCCCGGAGTTCGCCGCTCAGGATAGGGGCGATCGCCGGGGCGTCCGGTTCGGGGCCGGCAGGAAAGACTCCGTTCAGCCTGGAAAGGTTTACCGGTCCCAACGGATCATTCCGGTCGGCAAATTACACCGAAACGAAGGGCTCACCGGCCAGAACCTGTCCAACCGGTCCGGTTACCGATTCTCCCAATAGCGTTGCCACCACATAATCGGCGGCAAACCCATCGAATTTAGCGTGGTGTCGCAGCATCGCGTGTTTACCGCCCACGATTTGGATGAAGCCAACGTCAGCGCTGCTCGACAGCGCCTGCGCGGCCAGGAGTGCCATGGCCGGGCTGGCGATTCGGTCCTGAGACCCATGAACCATCAACAGCTTCTTACCCGGTAGTTCGGTCCGGCTGTCACTGGTGTCGAGCCAGGGGGCCAGCGCCACCGCACTACGCACTTGGTTGCCGCCGGCGGCCCTGATGGCCGCTCGACCGCCGAGGGAGTGACCCACCAGGGAAATGGGGACCTGGCCGAATTGGGCGGCTAATTGTTCCATCGCCCACTGAACATCAAGAACAGGAGTGTGTTTGGTGTCCCACCCCCGGACCGAGTTGAGCAATCGAAAGACTGCCAACCGACCCGACCCGCGCCGGGCGATCCGATGTGCGGTTGGGATGAGCCGCAACACCGACAGCTGGGTGGGACTGACCATCATGTTTCCCTTGCGGGAACCGCCCCCGTGAAGCACCAGTACGACGCCCTCGGGCTTGGTCGGCACCCGAACTTCGATCAACCGCGGTTCATTCTTCATGTTTGTCTCCGTAATGGTCTGCAGCATCGGGTGTTTCATCCGATGCCGCGGGTGAATACCCGTGTTCGAAGTCGGTAAACCTTTTAGGTCCTGGCTTTTGCCTTGGTGGTACCCAGCCGGTGGGTCGACTTCCGGTCGTCGTGGCACCCGACGATTGCGATTCGCGGAGTTACTCCCACGTATTGTGGGGAAGTAGGTCAGGGATGCTAAATCCGAGCTTTAACTGGAAAGAGGAAACGCATGACATTGAACAGCGCTGAGCGAATACGGCCGAGCCGGGTGGTGGTGGTCGGCGCCGGGATGGTCGGGTTGTCGACTGCCTGGTACCTGCAGGAGCACGGGGTTGAGGTGGTGGTGGTCGACAGGGTGGGAGTGGCCGCTGGTTCCTCTTGGGGAAATGCCGGTTGGATTTCCCCGGGCCTGTCGATCCCGTTGGCCGAGCCGAGTGTTCTGCGCTACGGGATCAAGGCCCTGCTGGACAAGAACTCCCCGCTGTACATCCCGTTCAAAGTGGATCCTGCGTTATGGCGGTTCATGCTCGGTTTTGCCCGGCGGTGCACCATGGGAACCTGGCGCAAGACGATGGCGTCCTACGTGCCGGTAAACGAACTGGCGATCGGCGCGTTCGACGAGTTGGCCGCCGGTGGGGTGAGCTCCCCGGCGCACGATGCGCCGATTATGGCCGCGTTCCGCAAGGAATCGGAATCTGCCGGTCTGGTTGCCGAGGTCGGTCATATTCGAGAGGCCGGCCTCGATTTGAAGGTCGAGAATATCGACGGCGCAACGCTGCGTGCCCAGGTGCCGATCGTCGCCGATGGAATTGAAATGGCGATCAAGATCTCCGGCCAGCAGTACATCAATCCCGGTGAGTACCTGGCGTCGCTGGCAGCTGCCGTGGTGGCCAGGGGTGGGGAGCTGAAAACTGGAAGTGCGGTGCGCACCATCCGGCCCGCTGAGGGCGGCGTCGTTGTTGAAACGGTGGGTGGTGATTCCGTTCGCGGTGACGCCGTGGTGATCGCTACCGGTGCTTGGTTGCCGGACCTGGTCCGCGATTTCGGGGTCAAGGTACCGATGGTCGCCGGCCGCGGATATTCTTTCAGCGTTCCGGTGGACCAGGCTGT
>JBBSUU010000383.1:0-3721 GCA_038234115.1 Mycobacteriales bacterium | reverse complement strand
TAGGGACCAGCAGTCGTAGCGACGAGTAGTAGTAGTGAGATGTAGTTGTAGTGACGTGTAGTTGTAGTGACATGTAGTTGTAGTGACATGTAGTTGTAGTGACGAGCAGCACGGACAGAAACTGAGGAACGAGTGAGCAAGGATCGGGAAGGGCGCGAGGAAGAAAACCTCGACCCCACCGCAGGTGCCGACGAGGTTGTTGACCTCGGCAAAAGCGCCGACTCCGGCCTCTCGGCCGCAGCTGCCGGTGTGTCGGATGCCGATATCACGGATCCGGAATCCGAGGCGCCGGACGCTTACGAGATCGAAGCCGAGATTGAAGCGGCTGAAGATTTCGATAGCGAAGCAATCGTCGTTGACAATGCCGACGGCGAAGCTGACGACTCCGATTCAGAGCTGGCCGAGGCCGAGGTCGCCGCTGTTGGCGCCGGATCCAACCGCGCTGCGCTCCGCAAGGCAGGCGCACGCAGCGGAGTAACCGAAAAGAAGGGCGCTCCGACTCGGGCCCGGGACGAGAGCACCGAAAAGAGCAGTGTCTTCGCCCGTCTGGCTCGTTTCATCCGAGAAGTTGTCGCCGAACTGCGCAAGGTCATCTGGCCTAGCCAGAAGCAGATGATCACTTACACCATCGTCGTCATCACCTTCCTGATCTTTATGATTGCGCTGGTGGCCGGGCTGGACGTGCTGTTCCATTTCGGTATCGGCTCGATCTTCGGCTGATCTGACCGCACCGGTCGGGTGGCCGGGAGCGCGTCCAAAGACAGCATCAACCAGTAGTCCAGCGGTATTCAATGTGTGAGGAGAGTGAGCCAGGCGTGTCGAACCCCGACCAGCCCGTAAGCGGCGAGCAGGATTTTGAGGCCGCCGCTGCCAGCTTGGCAGCCGGTGGTTCCCTGGCTGAAAGCACCGATTTTGCTTACGAAGCCGAATCCGGTCTGTTGCCCGATGCCGAGGACTTGGCTGCCGCCGACATCACCCTCATTCCGGCCGCCGACGAGACCGAAACAGAACCGGAAGCTGCGGCCGAGGATCCCAATGCCGAGATGCGGCAGGCCCTGAGCCGTGCGCCTGGCGACTGGTACATCGTGCACTCGTACTCGGGATACGAAAAAAAGGTCAAGGCGAACCTGGAAAACCGGATCAAGTCTCTGGACATGGAAGATTTTATATTCCAGATCGAGGTTCCGGAAGAAGAAGTCACCGAGATCAAAAACGGGCAGCCGAAGAAGGTGCAGCGCCGGATCTACCCGGGTTACATCCTCATCCGGATGGAGCTTACTGACGGTTCCTGGTCCGCGGTCCGTAACACCCCTGGGGTCACCGGCTTTGTCGGCCCTAACTCCAGGCCATCGCCGTTGTCCATCAACGACGTCGTCAAGATCCTGGTTCCGGCGGTCCCCAAAAAGTCCTCCGAGAAGGCCAGTACATCCGGTCGCGCACCGGTTATCACCGAGGTCGACTATTCTGTCGGCGAGTCGGTCACCGTCATGGATGGTCCTTTTGCCACCTTGCCGGCGACGATTAATGAGATCAACGCTGATCAGCAGAAACTGAAGGTTCTGGTGTCCATCTTCGGACGCGAGACCCCGGTCGAGCTGACCTTCAGCCAGGTCTCGAAGCTCTAACCCGCCTCCGGATCCGGACAACAGCCCTGGCAGCTGCCGAATCCGACGGCAACACCAATCAACCCCCCAGGAAGAAAAATGCCTCCCAAGAAGAAGAAACTTGCAGCGGTAATCAAGCTGCAGATCAAGGCTGGTCTGGCCAACCCGGCACCGCCGGTCGGCCCGGCTCTCGGCCAGCACGGCGTCAACATCATGGAGTTCTGCAAGGCCTACAACGCGGCGACTGAGTCCCAGCGCGGCGACGTGGTTCCGGTTGAGATCTCCGTCTATGAAGATCGTTCGTTCGACTTCAAGCTGAAGACCCCGCCCGCCGCTCGCTTGCTGCTCAAGGCCGCCGGCGTGGAAAAGGGTTCTGGAACCCCGCACACCACCAAGGTGGCGTCGGTGACCCAGGCTCAGATTCGCGAGATCGCCACCCTCAAGCAGGTAGACCTGAACGCCAACGACGTCGACGCTGCAGCGAAGATCATCGCCGGCACCGCCCGTTCGATGGGCATCACGGTCTCCAGCTAAATCAGCTCCACGACCAGTAGTCCGTGGTTGGGCCCGCGCCGGTCCGAATAACCACAACTCCCATTCACCAAATTTCAGGAGCACGCAATATGAAGCGCAGCAAGGCTTACAAAAAAGCCGCCGAGCTGGTTGACCGCGATCGGCTTTACAGCCCGCTCGAGGCCGCCACACTGGCGAAGGAAACCTCCGCGACCAAGATGGATGCCACCGTCGAGGTCGCGATGGTTCTGGGTGTTGACCCCCGCAAGGCGGACCAGATGGTCCGTGGCACCGTCAACCTGCCGCACGGCACGGGCAAGACCGCCCGCGTCATCGTCTTCGCCGTTGGGGACAAGGCCGCCGAGGCCGAGGCCGCCGGTGCCGATGTTGTCGGTAGCGATGATCTGATCGCTCGTATCCAGGGTGGCTGGCTCGAATTCGACGCCGCAGTTGCCACCCCGGATCAAATGGCCAAGATCGGCCGGATCGCGCGCGTCCTGGGGCCGCGTGGCCTGATGCCGAACCCGAAGACCGGTACCGTGACTGCTGACGTCACCAAGGCCGTCACCGAGATCAAGGGCGGAAAGATCAACTTCCGCGTTGACAAGGCTGCGAACCTGCACCTGGTCATCGGCAAGGCCTCCTTCCCGGTCGAGAAGCTGGTGGAGAACTACGCCGCAGCGCTCGACGAGATCATGCGGTCCAAGCCATCGACGGCGAAGGGTCGTTACCTGAAGAAGGTCGTCTTCGCGACCACCATGGGCCCGGGAATCACCGTTGACCCGGCGCGCCAGCGCAACTTGATGGAAGACACCGAAACCGCTGCGTCCAAGTAGCAACGCAAGACGTTTCAGTTTCAACACAGCTCCGATGCACCTGCCAGGTGTGCATCGGAGCTGTTTGGTTTTGTGATCCTTCCATGCGATCTGACTTTTACGATCCCTTCGCACTGCATAGTCAACCCGATCTATAAAAGCAGTGATGTTGTGCGGTAGGCGCTTTCGCCGTTCTGGCGCGCTCTGCGCTGTCCCGTGCCAGTGGCAGTGATTTGGTATTTATGGCTGGGCGCAGTTACGCTGGTCAACGATCCACCAAAGACCGTCGGTTTCTGTGCTGCCCGGGACTGAATCCCGAGTGTTGCAGACGAAGGGTTCGGTTCGCCGGACGACCAACGCAGGAGGACGAGGCCAGTGCTCTGCGCTTATTCACGCCCCGTGCCACTGCGCCGGGGCGTTCGTCATTTCTCGGGCCCACTCGTAACTGAATCCAACGAATCTTTGAGGGGCCGGTAGCTGTTCGCTACCGGGACGCACAGATTTTAGGAAGGAGGCGAGATGGTAAAGGCACAGTCAGTGGCCACTGTCGCAGAGATCGCGGATGAGTTCCGCAGTTCATCCGCGGCTGTGATCACCGAATACCGTGGCCTCACGATGAAGCAGCTCACTCAACTTCGTCGCGACCTCGGTTCGACCACCAGCTACACCGTCGCCAAGAACACCTTGGTCAAGCGCGCCGCCAACGAAGCCGGTGTGGAGGGTCTGGATGACCTGTTCACCGGCCCGACGGCCATCGCGTTCGTCAAGGGCGAGCCGAGCGAGGCCGCC
>JBBSUU010000382.1:0-3721 GCA_038234115.1 Mycobacteriales bacterium | reverse complement strand
AGGTGCGTTGCCATGTTGACGCCTGCATCGGCGGCTGGGTGCTCGGCAGTTGGAACCGGATGGGCAAAAATGTCACACCTTTCGATCTCCGGGTACCGGGCGTCACCAGCATCTCGGTGGACCTGCACAAGTACGCCTACGCCCCGAAAGGCACATCGATCCTGCTGCACCGCGACAACGCCCATCGCGCAACGGGTTTCTTCGCCTTCACCGACTGGCCCGGTTACACCATGCTCAACACCACCACCCAATCCACCAGATCGGGTGGACCGGTGGCGGCCGCCTGGGCGGTGGTCGCCAAACTGGGCTGGGCCGGCTACGCGGACTTGGCGACCAAAGTAGAGCAGGCCTGCCAGCGGATCAGGGACGGCGTCGCGCAGATCCCGGGGCTGCGGATTCTCGGCGACCCAGCGGCCACGCTGATCGCCGTGGCCGGGTCGGATCCGGCGGTCGACGTCTTCCAGGTGGCCGATGAGATGACTGTTCGCGGCTACTACGTGCAACCGCAATTCGCCCACCGGAACTCGCCGGCGAACCTGCACCTGACTATTACGGCGGCCAATCACGGGCACGAAACCGAGCTCATCGAGGCCCTGGCGGCGGCGGTCAAGGAGTCCAGATCGATGCCTGCCGAACCCATCGAGCAACTCCTGATGGCTGCGCAGACCACCGAGTTCGGGGCGCTCGCCGGGTCCCTGGGGCTGCTCGACGCGGGCGGAAATCTACAGTTGCCGCCGCGAATGGCGCCGTTGAACGGGCTGCTCAATGCGCTCGCACCGCCCATTCGCGAGCAGATTCTGCGGCAGGTGCTCAGTGCGCTCAACCAACCTCGTACTGACCTGTTGCAACAACCGCGTCGGATATCTTGACCCTATGCGCGCCCGCCCCACCCTGCTGCTGGCAATTCTTTGTCTCTGCACGTTCCTAGCTGCAGGCTGCGCCGGCGACACCATGCAGGGCACGCCGCAGCGGCTGCCGGGAATGATCCTGACCAAGGACGACCTACCGAAGGTGGTGGTGGGGGAGTCCGAGCTCGCGGCCTTGGCCGACATCGCACCGGAGCAGGTGGCGAATTGGAACGAAGTTGATCCGAAGGCCGAATTGCCCGCCGCGCAGGCCCAACCGGCGAACTGTCAAACTTTCACCCTCGGGCAGCTCATCGATGGGAAGCAACCCGATCTGTACGGTTTGAGTGCGTTCCACAGTGACGGGGCAGCGGAGGTCGATCGTGGCTTCGAGTTGAGCGTTGGCGCGGCGCTGTTCGACTCCCCGGGGAAAGCGGCGGCCAGATTCGAGGACCTGCGGAGCCAGGTGCAGGCATGCACGGAGTACCAACTGATCCCGCCCGAAGGCTCTCCACTTCTGATGCAGGTCACCCCGCTGGAGGTGGCGGGCCTGACCTTGCCGAGTGTGGCCATCCAACGAAAGGCGGTAGTGACACCGTCGCTGCAGGCCGGCGGTTTTGGCGTGACAATCGCCGAGACGTATTTCCTGTTCCGAAATACCCTGGTACGGGCCGCTTTCAGAGAGGTCGGTGTCCGGACGCCGGACAACACCAGGATGACGCAGTTTTGCCTTGCGCTGCAACAGCATCTGCTGACGATTGGCTGACCCACTACCCCGGTGCCGACGATAATTCCGAGATTAACAAGTTGGCAACCGCCACGTGCCGGAGTTCATCTGACCGAAACACCGGTGAACAGCAACGGCAACACACTCCCGGGAATCTGACCTATGTCACAAGGCGGGAGAGCCAAACCCTCTCGCGCCCACACATAGTGAGCCTGGAGGTTTGATGGACAAATCGTTTGCTGTAGATACCGGGAATACCGCGTTCATGATTTTGGCGGCTTCCCTCGTTCTGCTGATGACACCGGGGCTTGCCTTTTTTTATGGCGGTATGACCCGGTCCAAGTCTGTCCTGAACATGATGATGATGTCCTTCGGTGCGATGGGCATCGTCGGACTGATCTACGTGCTGTGGGGCTATTCCATGACGTTCGGCACCGATATCGGTGGCATCATCGCCGATCCGTTCGAGTTCTTCGGTCTGGTCGGACTCAGCGATGCGATCCCCGCCACCCTGACCGACGGCACCGCCGGCGTGATGTCGAACAGCCTGATGGCCACCAGTGGTGTTCCCGCCATGGTCGCTGTCGGCTTCCAGATGACTTTCGCGATCATCACCGTCGCCCTGATCAGCGGGTCAATCGCCGATCGCGTCAAGTTCGCCACCTGGATGGTCTTCGCCGCCATCTGGGTCACGATCGTGTATTTCCCGATCGCCCATATGGTCTGGGGTGGCGGCATTCTCGGGGGCACCGGCGGCATCGCCAGTGCGCTGTCAACGCCGATCGACTTCGCCGGCGGAACCGTAGTTCATATCAACGCCGGGATGGCAGGTTTGGTGCTGGCCCTGGTGATCGGCAAGCGCAAGGGCTTCGGCAAGGAACCGATGAAGCCGCACAACCTGCCCCTGGTGATGCTCGGGGCGGCTTTGCTGTGGTTCGGCTGGTTCGGTTTCAACGCCGGTAGCGAGTTCGCCGCCGACGCAACCGCGGGTCAGGCCTGGGTCAACACCACCGTCGCAACAGCTGTTGCGATGCTCGGCTGGTTGATCGTGGAGAAGTTGCGTGACTTGCACGCCACCAGCCTCGGCGCTGCCTCCGGTGTCGTCGCCGGTCTGGTCGCCATCACTCCGGCCGCCGCCGCGGTCGATGTCTTCGGGGCCATCTTCATCGGACTGATTGCCGGTTCGCTGTGCGCTCTGGCTGTCGGACTGAAGTATAGGTTCGGCTATGACGATTCGCTCGATGTCGTGGGAGTGCATCTCGTCGGTGGCCTCACCGGCACCATCCTGATCGGGCTCTTCGCCCACCTGCCGGAAGCAGGTGACGCCACGCCGTTGTCCACCTGGGCACCCACCGGCGCCCTGAGTGGGCTGTTCTACGGAGGCGGGGCCACCCAGTTGATCACCCAGATCATCGTCGCGCTGATTACCGTTGTAGTCTCCGGTGTCCTGACCGCGGTCATCGCGTTTGCCCTGAAGGCGACCATGGGATGGCGAATCTCCGAAGAGGATGAGGTCGAAGGTATCGACGTCACCGTCCACGGTGAGCAAGGATATGACCTCGATTCCAGTGGCGGCAGTGGGCACGGTGTGCTCTCCTCCTCGCTGGCCAAATCCGCAGCAAAATCGGAGGCGTAAGCGTGAAGCTGATTACCGCTGTTATCAAGCCGTTCAAACTGGATGAAGTCCGAGCCGCACTGCTGGCATTCGGTGTTCAAGGTATGACGGTTTCCGAATCGTCCGGGTATGGCCGCCAGCGCGGTCACACCGAGGTCTACCGCGGCGCGGAGTACACCGTGGAACTATTGCCGAAGGTTCGGCTGGAGATCCTGGTCGACGCCGCGGACGCCGATGACGTCGTTGATGTCATCGTCCGCGCCGCCCGCACCGGGAAGATCGGTGACGGCAAGGTCTGGGCGGTGCCGGTCGAGAACGTCGTCCGGGTTCGCACCGGTGAACGTGGCCCGGAAGCACTGTAGGGCAATGGAACTGGCCGTGGGTAACGGCTACTCCGACCTACGGGCACAGTTGCTGGGTCGGACCGGGGTTCCCGGTCCGGTCCGGCGCCGGGCACTGGCCAGATTGACCGACGGATGGTTGGTCGAACTGGCCGGGGCAGCCGGCGTCAACGTAGGCGGGGTGGCGTTGGTT
>JBBSUU010000381.1:0-3726 GCA_038234115.1 Mycobacteriales bacterium | reverse complement strand
TGCATGGTGAAGCCGTCGTGTGCGGTCACAAAGTTGATCGAGGCGTGCGGGCGCCGGCCGTCCTGTTCGTACAGATCGGCAGACCCGGTGAAGCGAGAAGCGAACTCCGCGAGGGTGGAGTCCTCGCCCCGCCAGAAATCACGAACCGTATCGCGGTATTTGCCGTTCCATTCGGTCCATACCGGCGGAAATCCGCCGACGTTATAGCCGCCGTCGCCGATATCCCACGGCTCGGCAATGAGTTTGACCTGGCTGACAATCGGGTCCTGCTGGACCAGATCGAAGAAGGCAGACAGTCGATCGACTTCGTGGAACTGCCGGGCCAAGGAACTGGCGAGGTCGAAACGGAAGCCGTCGACATGCATCTCCGTGACCCAATACCGCAGCGAGTCCATGATCATCTGCAGCACGTGAGGATGCTTCATCAGGAGCGTGTTGCCGGTGCCGGTGGTGTCGTAATAGTGTGCGCCGTCTCCATCGACAAGACGGTAATAGGCAGCATTGTCGATGCCGCGGAAGGAAAGTGTCGGGCCCAGTTGGTTGCCCTCGGCGGTGTGGTTGTAGACGACGTCCAGGATCACCTCGAGACCGGCTTCGTGCAGCGCCTTGACGGTGGCCTTGAACTCCTGAACCTGCTGCCCGTTCTGTCCCTGCGAGGAATAATCGTTATGCGGAGCGAAGAAGCCAATGGTGTTGTAGCCCCAGTAGTTCGTCAGGCCGCGGTCGGCCAAGTGGCTGTCGTGAACAAATTGGTGCACCGGCATCAGCTCGATCGCGGTGACACCGAGTCGTTTGTAATGTTCGATCATGACCGGGTGCGAGAGGGCGGCATAGGTGCCCCTGACGTCCTCCGGGATATCCGGGTGCAACTCGGTCAGGCCTTTGACATGAGCCTCGTAGATCACCGTGTCCTGATAGGGCGTCCGTGGACTGCGGTCGTTGTCCCAGTCGAAATAAGGGCTCACCACGACACATTTGCTCATGTGCGGAGCGGAATCCTCGTCGTTGAAGGAGTCCTCGTCGCCCCAGATATAGGAGAAGCATGCCTGCGCCCAGTCGATGGACCCTTGGATTGCTTTGGCGTACGGGTCCAGTAAAAGCTTGCTCGGGTTACATCTGTTCCCGTTTTTCGGGTCGTAGGGGCCGTGAACGCGATACCCGTACTGGTGCCCCGGTCCGATATGCGGTAGGTAGCAATGCCACACGAAGGCGTCGCGCTCGGTGAGTTCGTAGCGAATTTCAGTACCGTCTTCGTCGAAGAGGCAAAGTTCGACCTTTTCGGCGACCTCAGAAAAAAGAGCGAAGTTGGTACCGGTGCCGTTGTAGCTGGCGCCGAGGGGATATGGCGTTCCCGGCCAAACGCGCTGGGTGGCGTTCATCGTGCGGCCCGGCTCGAGATGCGGGCGCGGCAGGCACGCCCGGTCAGGCGGACCTGACGGTCGATAAAGATCACAAAAACTCCACTCGTTGAAAGAAATCCATTAACTCGAACTGTTCTGCAAAGATACCCAGTCACTTGGATGCCGAAGCCAAGTCGCGATGTGAGTAATCCGTCCCGCGATGTCTTCGGTGGGAAATTCGCGGGGTGACGCAGGGCCGGTGATGTGACCATTGTCGCTGATCAGTGGTCTTGAGGGCGGTCAAATTCGAGAAAAGCCGCCGCTATCGCCCTGTAGGATCCTAAGTTACTGATGAGTAACTTTGTGGAGGGTGCCATGCCAGACGCGACCCAACGTGCTGACTTGAACGGGAAAGAACTTTGCTACACCGATCGCGGTGACGGTCCAGCGGTCGTGTTCGTGCACGGTCTCATGAGCACAAGGCACACCTGGGATGGCCAGATCGACCGGTTGGCCGGGAGCCACCGAGTGATAGCTCCGGACCTGTTCGGGCATGGTGACTCGGCAAAGCCGTCCGGCGATTACTCGCTGGGTGCCCACGCGGCGATGCTGCGCGACTTGCTGGAACTGTTGGGATTGCCCTCGGCGACCCTGGTTGGACACTCTCTCGGTGGTGGTATCGCCATGCAAATGACCTACCTTTTCCCGGAACGGGTGGACCGAATTGTGCTGGTCAGCAGTGGGGGTCTGGGGCGTGAGGTGAACCCGATGCTTCGAGCAGCGACGTTGCCTGGGAGCGAGTTGGTGCTACCTCTGCTGGCCTCGCCATGGATCAAAGGAGTGGGTGACTCGATACTGCGACTTTGGTCCAAAACCGGGTTACCGGCTGTGAGTCCCAGTTCTACCGAGGGTTGGAAAAGTTTTGCCACGCTGTCCGACCCGGCTGCCCGCCGGGCGTTCCTGGCGACCAGTCGATCGGTGATCAATTCCGGTGGGCAACTGGTCAGCGCTCGAGATCGACTGTCCAATCTGGCTTCTCGTCAGGTGATGTTGATCTGGGGGGCCAGGGATCGGGTGATTCCGGTTTCCCACCTGAACACCACGCTGGAGATACTGCCCAACAGTCGAATTGCGGTGTTGCCTCGGTCCGGTCATTTCCCACATCTGGACGAGCCGGATCGATTTGCCGCCGAGTTGAGCGGTTTCCTGCTCAGCCCGGTCTGAGTTGAACAGTCCGGCCGGAGGGCACCTTCTCAAAGCCAATTGCGCCGCCGGAAAATGCGATAGAGCAGGGCCGATGTGGTGACCATCAAAAGCAGCGCCAGCGGGTAACCGACGAACCAGTGCAGTTCCGGCATGACGTCAAAGTTCATTCCGTACACCGCCGCGATCAGCGAGGGTGCGAAAAAGATTGCCGCCCAACTGGAGATTTTTTTGACTTCTTCGTTCTGGATGAGACCGGCTTCGGAGATCTTTCGGACTTCTTCGTTCTGCTCCAAACTCGCCTCGGTGAGCCGGCGCATCTCATCGTTCTGACGTTGTCCCACGAGTGTGCTGTTGACGGTAAGTGCGTTCTGCAGAAGCAATCTGAAGGCATCCACCCGTTCGGAGATCCGGATGCTGTGATCCAGCACATCGCGGAGCAACCGGCGCAATTCCTCCCCGACACCGTATTTGTCGAAGCCTCTGGTCAAAGATTCCAACATCGCCCGTAGTGGTTGGATTGCCCGCTGAAGCTCGATCACCTCTCGGAACAGATCGTAGATCCGACGGGACACCTCGGGATCGCCATCGAAGAGTTGGTTCTCGACTTCGTCGATATCCTCCTGCAATCCCGCCACTACCGGGGCATACTCGTCAACCACTTGATCGAAGATGGCGTACAGCACGGCTTCCGGGCCCTGAGCGAGCAATTCTGGGTTGCGCTACATCCGCCCACGTACATAGCTCAGATCGGGAGATTCGGCATGTCGGACGGTGATCACAAAATTTTCACCGATGAAGATGTGCAACTCGCCGAACTCGACCTTCTCGGTATCGTCCAGATATCGCGCCGGCCGCAGCACGGCGAATAAAACCTCGCCATAGCGTTCCAGTTTGGGTCGCTGATGAGCGGCCACAGCGTCCTCTACGGCCAGGTGGTGTAGGTCGAACTCTTTGGCCAGTGAACCTATTTCGGTCCGATCCGGCCGGTAAAGGCCGATCCAGGCCATCCCGCCGCATTCATCCAACAGATCGTATGTCTGTTCAAGACTCTCCGGCACCGGTCCGCGGCGACCGCCGACGTAGATCGAGTTGTTGATAACAGCCATCGCGATCGAGCCTCCCGGGTAGCAGGTCCACCATGAGTGATCTCAGGTGCCTGAACAACACTAGTAGCCCCGAC
>JBBSUU010000380.1:0-3740 GCA_038234115.1 Mycobacteriales bacterium | reverse complement strand
GAAACAGCAGTACCGCAAATCCGAAGCCATGGCATGGGCCACCGGAGCCTCCTGAGGTGATTTCGCCCAACTGGGAACAAACGCCTTGGCCGGCGGCTCTAACGTCTCGGAACCCACTCAAATCTCGATCCAGTAGGGAGTGATCAGCATGACGAACCCGGATGGCCACTCCTCGATGCTCCTGGAGACAGTTCGCAACCTGAGCCGTCAGATCCTTGACGTGATGGGACCACGACTGCAGCCGGCAGTTGATGAAGTACAGGCAAGCCTGTCGGAACCGCTGCGTCTTGCCGTGGTGGGCCGCGTCAAAGCCGGAAAGTCAACTTTGGTGAACGCGCTGGTCGGTCGCAATGTCGCGCCGACCAAAGCGGGGGAGTGCACGAAGGTGGTCACCTGGTATCGCTACGGGTCCCCCGATCGCGCAGAGATCATCCGGCGTGACGGTGTCCGCATCGCACTGCCGTTCAACGGCGAGCTTCCCGAAGATCTGGCCGGCGTCCCGGTGGACCATATCGACCACCTCGAGGTGCATCTGCAAGCCGGTGCGCTACGCAATCTCACCCTGATCGACACTCCTGGCTTGGCCACCACCACCACCGAGAACGAGGACGGCACCCGCCGCGCCCTCCTTGGCCAGGGGGTTGATTCCTCGCGCGCGGCCTCACAGGCCGATGCCGTGCTCTACCTGTTTCGGGACGCCGAACGGCAACACGAGGTGGAATTCCTGCGCGATATGCAGGATTCGTTCGGTGACCTGGGAGCGTCGGCGACCACCGTCATCGGGTTGCTCTCCCACGCCGACCTCTTCGGCAGCGGCCCCTGGAGTGGGGAAGACCCGTTCCCGATCGCTGCCGGGGTAGCCGCTCGGCTGGCCACCGAACGGGCCGCCGAACTTGGCGCCGTGATTCCGGTAGCCGGATTGCTGGCCGAGACGGCCAGGACCGGGAAGCTGCGAGAAGCCGATGCCCGGGTGTTGGCCGCGTTGGCCGAGGTGGACCCGGTGGCGCTGCAGTTGGCCGAGCACCTTGGCCCGCCCGCCGGCGTCTCGATGGAAGAACTGAACTCGCTGCTGGGAAAGCTTGGCCCCTATGGTGTCTCGTCGGCGCGGGCGGTAGCCGGCGCCGGCGCCGAGCAGCTGCTGCAGTGGCTCCAGCAGATTTCTGGGATCGGCGCCGTGGAAGAACTCATCCATCGCCAGTTCCTGCGCCGGGCCCAGGCGCTGAAGGCCGATCATGCGGTTGCGGCGCTGGAGCGCGCGATCAATCAGGCACCGAATCGGCAAGCCGGGCTCTCGGTCCTGGAAGCAGCCCGGCAGGGGCCGGAATTGCACACAATTCGGGAACTCCGAGCCTTGAGTCTGTTGATGCGGTATGCGCCGAATTCGCCATTACGCAAACAACTGGCAATGCTCATCGACAGCGGCTCTGACGCCGAGGCGCTGAACGTGCAGCCCGGGACACCGGCCGGCCATCTGGCAGGTTTGGCGCGGATGGCCGGGGCCAAGGCTCAGGGATTCGTCGGCTTCTCACCACTACCGGCCGAAGCGGACGCCTCGCGGGTCATCGCGCGGTCGTTTCTGTTGATGGCCCGTCGGCTGGACACGGCCTATGCGGGGCGGACCCGATGACAAACTTGCGACCGGAAAGCACCTCCCAACCCAGATCAGTCGGTGAGCAGCGCGGTAGCCAGCGCGCTTCGCGCTCGGTGGATCCGGCTCTTGACCGTTTGCACGCCGATACCTTCATGGGCGGCGATTTCCTCGTAAGTGAGTCCGCCGTACTCCCGCAGCACCAGAGCGGTGCGGAAATCGGCCGGCACCCGCTGCAGGGCGATCTGCAGTTGGTCACGATCGTCGAATTCGCGGTAGGCATCATGTCCGGGATCGTCGGGTTCGATCTCTGCGACTGCGATATCGCGACGTCGGCGGACAATGCTCAGCGCCGCGTTGGCGGCGATGCGATGCAGCCAAGTGCTGAACTTGGCCTCGCCCCGGTACTTGTCGATGTGCTGCCAGGCCGCGGTCATCGCGTCCTGCAGAGCGTCCTCGGCGTCAGCAGTGTTGTTGGTAATACGGACGCAAACCGCCCAAGCATGTTTACGATGCAGAGTGATCAGCTGTTCGAAGGCGCGATCGTCTCTGGTGCGGGCTCTGTTGATCAGCTCCCGCTCCGAGTCGTCGTCACTCATGCACCCTCCAAATTGACTACAGGCCAGAAGATAACAGCAGGAGGTCGGTGACCGTGATGGCGCTGGAGAACGGAACACCCGAGTCGGGCCTGAACTCCCTGTTTGGAGCTACTCCACACGACAACTTTACCGACCTCCCGGACCTGCCAGATTCCGTCTGGGCTCGGATCGTCGCCAATGCGATGGATCCGGATACCCCGGCTGCGGCGCAGACCCTGCTGCCGGATGAGTCTGCCGTTCCCGGCGAGGACGACCCCGACCTGCTCTATTTGGATGGAGCCGACGCCGATCCCGACGGTGCCTACGACGACGGGGGCGACGGTGATGACGGCGATGGTGACGGTGACTACGGTGACGGCGGAGCTGGAACGGCCGATGTGGCCGACCCGGACGTCGGCACCGACGATGACAACGCCAATGGCACCGACGATGACACCGACGACGGTAGCGGCGGCGGGTTCGACGGCAGCGGCGGGTTCGACGACTTCGGGGGGGCGGATTGGGGTCTGGGAGATTCGTCGGGCACCGATGCCCTCGGTCCGGATGGTCTTCCCGACGCCCAGCCGTGGGCCGACCCGGATCCGCTGACCGACGGCGACTCGACAGACTTCTGAGGTGACGCTGATCTCTACCGGCCCTTCGAGAGGACGTTTGCGCTGGCGTCGTGGCAGTGGGTGGGACCAGGCCGGCCGGGTGGTCGTGCTGGTGGCCATCATCCTGACCGCGATGATGGTGATCCTCGGAATCGGCATGTGGCGTAACGATCTGGCACTGGATGATGATGGGGTGCCGGCCACCGCTACCGTCCTGAGCGTTACGGCATTACGCACCGGCATTGAGTATGTCGATTCCGCCGGTGCCTCCCAACGCCCACCGTCCGGTGTGTTGTATCCGGGCAAACTCAGTGTGGGACAACAGTTCCTGGTCGAGTACTCGGCGTCGGACCCGTCGTTGGTCCGGGTGGCCGGTCGGACCGCGCAGAACGGCCTGGTGATGCTGATGTTCGTCATCTTCGGCTCCTGGGCAATTGCGCTGCCGGTGCGATGGGTCCTGCGCCGCCAGGGACGGCGTCAACTACTCGGCTTGGCAGCGGCGGTGGATCTGGGTGTCCTGGGTGAGCTGTCCGGCGTCGAGTCACTCGACACCGCCGGGCGGGCGATCGTAGAGGAGGCAGAGCGACTCAAATCGGAGCGCGCCGCCCGCTCCGGCGCCAGATTGACGCCGCGCACGAAGGCCGCCCGGAAAGCACGCACGCGCAGCGGGATCAATAGAACCAAGCGCTGATGGTGTCGATGATGTCCGGAGCTGCGACCACAAGACCGTTTGTTGGCAGGGGGTCGGGATGACCAGCCCAATTACGAATCGCCATGCCACTGGAGGCAGCCAAGGCCACCGCCGCGGCGACATCCCAGACCCGATAGCCGCGTAGAACTGCTGCGGCGGCCCGCCCCAGCGCAACCTGAGTGATCGCCAACGCGCTGGACCCCAGGATCCGTACCCCGACGTGCTGGTCGGCGCAGTGATTCAACAGGTCCTCCAGGCCCGCCCACCGG
>JBBSUU010000379.1:0-3746 GCA_038234115.1 Mycobacteriales bacterium | reverse complement strand
GAGGATCTGTACGGAAGCCCGGGTCACTACGACGACACGCAGTACCCGGGTGAACTCGGCAACTTCGCTGTCGCCGGCCACCGCGTTTCCAAGGGCTCCCCGTTCAATGCCCTGGGCACCCTCTCATCCTGCGACTCCATTGTCATCGAGACGCAGGATGACTGGTTCGTCTATCGACTTCTACCGATGGAAGACCAGATGGCGAACTGGAACCCGGCGTCTCGCCCCGAGTGTGCCGACGTCAAACCATTGGACGGGGAATACGCCGGGTTGCCGGGTCGAGAGATCACGCTACCCAGCGACTACGCCCAGGTGCTGCCGGTGCCACGGGTGAATGCCACCGGACCGACGGCGCTGGCAGCTGCGACTCAGCGCATCATCACCCTGACCACCTGCCACCCGCAGTTCTCCGACGCCGAGCGGATGATCGTGCACGGCGTGCTGGTGCGAAGTTACGCCAAGGCGGACGGTTTTGTTCCGCCGGAATTGAACGAGGTATAGCCGATGTACAGCTGGATCTGGCGCACACTGCCCGGCCCGACGATGGCCAAAATCGCCGGTTGTCTGGTGCTTTTCCTGGCCGTGACCGCTCTATTGTTCTTTGTCATCTTCCCGTTGGCTGAGCCGTATCTGCCCTTCGACCAGGTCCAGGTCGGCCAGTAGCTGCCCACCCGTTCGTTTCTGGTTGGCGCCCGGTGGAGCTGATCTGGAAAGCTGGGCCGGGTGAGCACACCAACGGCACCCGCGCCGGATAAGTCTGCCGATATTGCTGCAGCTGTCGCGACCGGAACAACTCCCGGTGCACGGATCCTGGTAGTCGACAATTACGACTCCTTCGTCTTCAACCTGGTTCAGTACCTGGAGCAGTTGGGGGCAACCTGCATCGTCCGCCGCAATGACGAAATCACCCCGGCGGAAGTGGAAAGCCTTGACGTGCAGGGCGTTCTACTCTCACCTGGGCCGGGCACACCGGCTGCGGCCGGCGTCACCGAGGAGATGATTCGCTTCTGCGAGGGCAAGCTCCCGGTACTGGGTGTATGTCTGGGTCATCAGGCCATCGCAGAGGTCTACGGCGGGGTGGTCGATCGGGCGCCGGAATTGCTGCACGGACAAACGTCGGAGGTGATCCACGAGTCGCTCGGGGTTTTCGCCGGGTTGCCACAACCCTTCACCGCCACCAGGTATCACTCGCTGGCGATCGTCGACGGCACGGTTCCCGCGGTGCTGGAAGTGACCGCCCGGACGGCCGGCGGCGTCATCATGGGTGTGCGGCACCGCGAATTCGATATCGAGGGTGTGCAATTCCACCCAGAGTCCGTCCTGACCCAAGGGGGTCACCGAATGCTGGCCACCTGGTTGGCTACGTGCGGTTTTCCGGAGGCGATGGACGCTGTCCAGGTCCTCGAGGACGATGTGGAACTGCTGCGCCGGTCTGCACTCTGAAGATCAGCGCCCGGAAGGTGTGCGCCCGGAAGGTGTGCGCCCAGAAGGTGTGCGCCCAGAAGGTGCGGGCCCAGACGCAGTGCGCCCGGAAGGTATGCGCCGCCGGGAAGGTCTGCTTCCGGATGCTCGGGGCCCTGAATGAGGTCAGGGCGCCCAGGTCGCGATGACCCGGACGCCCTGGCGGGGCAATACCCTTAGTTGGTGGCTGTTCCCAAGGTGACGGTGACCGTCTCGGTGGAGTTGTTGCGGAGCACCGAGAGCTGGATCTGAGCACCCGGCGCGGACGAACGGATTGTGGCGACCAGTGCGTCGGAGGACTCGATCGGCACCCCGTTCACCTTGGTGACCACATCGCCCACCTGGAGACCGGCTGCTTCCGCCGGACCGCCGGCGGTGACAGACCCAACTTTGGCGCCGGTGGTGACCAGCGTCTGGCTGGAGGCGTCGGAGACCGAGGCACCCAGCACGGCATGACTTGCCGACCCGGTCTTGATGATCTCCTGGGCCACTCGGGCGGCGGAGTCGATCGGGATGGCAAAGCCGACGCCGATCGAGCCGGACTGACTGGTCGAACTCGTCGACAGGGAAGCGATCGCAGAGTTGATTCCGACGATCTTGCCGCTCATGTCGACCAGCGGACCTCCGGAGTTACCAGGGTTGATCGCCGCGTCGGTCTGGATGGCGTTCAAAACGGTGTCACTTGCCGCCGCGGTCGACTGACCCGGTTGCTGTTGTTGCTGCTGCCCGGACTGCTCACTCGCCGTCCGTACCGGGCGGTTCAGCGCCGAAACAATTCCCGTTGTTACCGTGGCGGAAAGACCCAGCGGCGTACCGATGGCCACCACTTGCTCACCGACAGCCAGATCGGCGGACGTGCCCAGCGTTGCCGGTGTCAATCCGGTAACACCTTCGACCTTGATCACCGCAAGATCACTGGTCTTGTCGACCCCGACGATCTTCGCCGAGGCGGTGCTGCCGTCATTGAAGCGAACCGTCAGTTGACTGGAACCGGTGACGACGTGGTTGTTCGTCAGGATGTATCCGTCGTTGGTCAGGATCACGCCGGACCCCTCGCCGCCGGAAGTGTCGGAGACCGCGATGACCGAAACCACGCTCGGCAGTACGGTGGCCGCCACCTGTTCCACGCTTCCGGCCGCAGCCTTGGCGCTGGTGCTCGCAGTTTCCGCCGAGCTGCGCTGGGTCAGCGAGGTGTCATTGGCGGCCACCGCGCTGGAGGTGCGGGAATCGGCAACATTCGCGCCGATGAGACCGCCACCAAAGCCTGCGCTGAGGGCCAGGACGAGCGTGGCTGCCGCCAACATGACAGATCGGCGGGCCCGATTGGGCTCATTTTTCGTGGTCGGACGGGGCGTCACCGGCGTCGGGTTGTACCCCGGGCCGCCGGAAGGGTAGGAGCCGATGGCCCGAGTATCGGTGGGCCGCCCGTAGTGCGGCTGTCCCGAATGGGGTGGGGTGGACTGTTGGTTGGCGTACTGCTGTCGTGGCACCTGCTGACCCGGCACCTGCTGACCGAAGGCACCCTGTTGGCCGGACGACCGGAATTGGCCGGTGTTCTCGGTTGACCAGTTTCCGTTGGTACGGGCCGACCACCCGGCGGACGCGTTCGGCTGTTGATGCGCCGCATACGACTGGACCTGATGTGGCATCGGCACCGGCAGCGACGGATTCTGCGAGTGCGGCATCGGCGCCGGCTGGGCCACCGGTCCCACTCCCGGCATCGGTGTCGGCGGCACCGGATAGGACCCGGTGGCGGGGAGATTCGCTGCTGATCCGGGTGTTGCGGTGCTCAGGTGCTGGATGGGACCGGTGTCGGTGCCTGCGCCGGCCGAACCTGATGGTGATTGAGCGTAACCAGGAACACCGTTATAGACAGTCGGGTTGCGGTCGGCCGGGCTCTGGTACTGCGGTGCGCTGCCGGCCGGAGCAGATCCCGGGTACACCACCGAGCTGTCGGCGTCACCGATTTCCGGCAGGTCCGAGTCCATCCCGTGATCAACGATCTGAGGATCCTGGATGGACGGGGTCCGGCCGGACCGGGAATCGATGGGCTCAGGCGTACCGAATGAACCCACGACGGGGGATGCAGAGTTCGGGTCTTCAGAGCCATCGGACTGTGGCCGGAATCCCTGGGAGTTGCTGTGCTCGCTCATGGATCAAACTTCGCCCTTAAACGTGTGGTTTCCATGAGCGCGCCCTGAGCCCCGGCTCGGAGTTGTGCCGAGGTTGCCTGGCAACCTGCTGATCGGCAGCTGTGAACCGGGGTCATCAGCAGCTGTCGGCGG
>JBBSUU010000378.1:0-3747 GCA_038234115.1 Mycobacteriales bacterium | reverse complement strand
CGGCAGGATGATGGAGAAGAAGATTCGCGTGGGTTTCATGCCCAACGCCTGACCGGCCTCCTTGTGTCCCACCGGTACCGCGCCAAGCGCGGACCGGAAGATCTCGGCCATGAAAGCGCTGTACAGCAACGACAGTGCGATGACGCCGGCTTGAAAAACGCTGAAACTGATACCCAGCAGAAGCGAGATCCCGAAGTAGACCCAGATGACACTGACCAGCGCCGGGACGCCGCGAAAAACGTTGATATAGATCGCTGCGATCCAGGAGAACGGTTTTCGGCCCATCCTGATCAGAGCCAACGCCAGGCCACCCACAATGGCAACGACCAGCGCTACCAACGACACTTTGAGCGCTACCAACAGGCCGTTCAACAGTGCCTCGTGGTTGTCCCAGATCAGGCTCCAGTTGTAATCGGAGATTTTCATTCAGCGCACCGCCTTGATGAATTCCATGGCGCGCGGACTCAAACAGTTGTCGTAAAACCCTCGTCCGCCGCTCTCGACAACGACGCCGTCTTCCATGAACACGTTGAGGTCACCTATCTCTCGGGCAAAGCCGATCTCGTGGGTGACCACCACCATGGTCATCCCGGTTTCAGCCACCTCGTGCATGGTTTTGAGGACTTCGCCGACCAACTCCGGGTCGAGCGCTGATGTTGGTTCGTCGAACAACATCACCTTGGGGTCCAGCGCCAGTGCCCTCGCGATCGCCACCCGCTGCTGCTGTCCACCGGAGAGTTGCGCGGGATAGTGCGCGGCCCGCGGCAGCAGGCCGACCCGCTTCAGGGCGGTAGCCGATTTCTCCTGCGCCTCAGCGCGTTTCATTCCGTGGACCGAACGAAGCGGCAGGCTGACGTTATCCAGTGCGGTGAGGTGTGGGAAGAGGTTAAATTGTTGGAAAACCATGCCGACGGTGCGACGCAATTGCAACGATTTGCCGCGCTTCTTGTTCTCACCGGGCAACCCGGGGCCGTACTCGACGCCATCCACCTGGAGTGAGCCGGCGGTTGGCTCGGCCAACAGATTGATACTGCGCAACACGGTCGATTTGCCGGAACCGGACGGCCCGAACAGAACAACATGCTCGCCGGCGAAGATCTCCAGGTCGATGCCTTTGAGTACCTCGAGATCTCCGAAGGACTTGCGAATGTTGCGCATTCGAATGATCGGGGCTCCGGTTTGAATCATCCGGTCAGGGTGGTCAGGTTTTGTCAGATGAATTGGCTCCTGGTCGGTTTGGTACGGCGTTGCCGATGGCTGCGCCGCGCTCACGCCCGGACCTCACTGACACAGACAAACAGGTCGTCCGGGTCAGCGAAATATGCGTAGCTCCACGAGGCGCCGCCCCCGAGGTCGATGGTTGTGGGTTTGGTGATGAGCCGGATTTCGCTCTCAGCCAGATGATCTATCGCCCGTCCCAGACTGCGAGCGCCGATAGCAAATTCGAAAGTCCCCAGATGGCCCCACTTTCCGCGCATATCCGGCGACGGCGGGAAATGCTGCACCGGTTCGAGTCCGCCGCCCAGCGGATGAGTCAGCAGCATCATCTTCTGGCGGGGCGGCGTCCGCGGGTGGTACCAGGGGTGCATCGGCTCGAAGTAGCCGTCGGATTCGAACAGCTGCCCGGTAAAGCCCAGTTTGCGATAGAACTCGCGGGTGACCTGAATATCTGAAACCCCGAAGGCCACGTGGTTGACGCCCTGCGGTCCAGCCTGCACCGGCCAGCCGGCTTCCAGGCCGGACCACTCGATCAGTTCGATCTTCGCCCCGTCCGGATCAGCGACATAGGAGAGGCCGCAGTGGGTTTGATACGGATCCAGATCGGCCTCATTCGGTTCCATCAACATCTGGTGGCCATTGGTGGCGAGGGATTCGTATAAGGCGGCCTGGCCATTGACGTGGATACAGACCTCGCAGATGCCTGGTTCACCCCAGGCCATCCCGGCCGGCATGGGCGGCTGTGGACGGTCCAGAAACTGGACGAGCTTGATCGCCGCACGGCCCAGAACCGTCGGATTATTGCTGCGCAACAGCACTACTCGGGTTTCATTGATATCTTCCCCGGTGAGCGCGGACACTCCGGGCAATTCGCCGGTGTAGTCGAATGCGATGTCGGTAAAACCCAATTCCGCGTAGAACTCGAGGGAACGGTCCACATCCGTGACACCGACCCCAATGTGGTCCAATCCGAGCAAAGTTCCGAAGAGTGGTTTGGTCTGACGCATACGTCCTCAGGCCTCCTGGCTTTGTTGATATCGCAAAGTGATGTGACGGCTTGAACCAGAACATGCGGACCCGTTACACGAAATGCCGAACAACTTCAGCAGATGTTCGCACACCGTGCGGATGGACGCAATACGCACAACATAACGCCTTGCGACCAATTGTACGGTTGACGCGCAAGCAGTCGATGCCTAGGGTTCAGTTGTTACCCACCCGTGCTCTTCCTCCGCCCAGACAGCTATTCCCGCAGGTCACGAATGGGAGCTCGAAGGCTCCGAAGAATCGAGCGGGGTGGGCGGGCACCACAGTCACAGCAGTACGACGGAAATGAGAACGTCATCAGTATCAAGATCGGCGCCAAACTTCCCCATACCGGAGCCATGGCAATCGCTACCGGAGTCGCTACCCTGGCCCGCGGACTGGAGCAAGCCGGTTTCGACTCGCTCTGGGTGAGCGACCACCTCGTATTTCCCCGGGTTATCAAATCCCACTATCCGTTCGCCGCCGACGGCAGGGCCTCTTGGCCGGCCGACACACCCTATATAGAGGCACTCACCGCGTTGGCCACCGCGGCCGCCGTCACCGAAAGGGTTCAACTGGGTACGGCCGTGCTGGTGCCCGCGTTGCGCAATCCGGTGTTGTTGGCCAAACAAGCCGCCAGTATCGACACCCTGTCACGCGGGCGGCTACGGCTCGGGCTGGGTGCCGGATGGCTGCGCGAGGAGTTCGACGCACTGAATATGTCCTTCGAGGACCGTGGGCAACGAATGGTCGAGTGGATGACGTTACTGCGGGATTGCTGGACCGGTGAGCCGGCCGCGTCCTCCTCCGCTCACTACACGGTGCCGCCCGACATCCTGATCATGCCGCCGCCGCCGCACCAGATTCCCTTGTACGTCGGTGGCCACTCTCCGGTGGCGCTGCGCCGTGCGGGCCAACTCGGCGACGGTTGGCTTGCACAGCAGGATGTTGCCGAACTTGATCCGATGAAGCTCAGATCCGAGATCGAAATTGTGCATCGGGCGGCCGCTTCGGCCCAGCGCGATCCGGCGCAAATCGCAGTGGTTCTCAGGCTGGTTGGTTCGACCAAGCGCACTGTCGAAATCGCGTCGTCGCTGGCCGCCTTGGCCGCGGTCGGCGTGGACGAGATCATCGTGGACGCCGACTTCGCCGACGGTGACCCGGCTGCCGAGGCGGCAAGGCTCCATGATGCGGCCAGCGACCTATGACCGCTGACCCGACTGCTGCTGGCTCGGCGGGTGGGACTGCCGATGAGACCGCTGGCGTCGTCCCCGACCGAGTCGATGCGGCGACGGGACAGGGTGGGCTCCTGCGCGGTCGTCGCGCGGTGATCACTGGTGGTGCCAACGGAATTGGTGCGGCGATAGTGAAACGTTTCGCCGCTGCCGGTGCGATCGGTGTTGTGCTGGATCTCCCCGCCGCGGTAGCCGCCATCGAACCGCCGCCCGGCTGGTATGGGGTGGAAGTTGATGTGCGGGACGAGGCTTCGATGGCGGCGGCGAT